>JAUVCL010000104.1 GCA_030595845.1 Campylobacterota bacterium | reverse complement strand
TTCATGCCCAAGTAGTTCACTCACATCTGATATACGTGCCCCATTGTTTAACAAATGTGTTGCAAAAGAGTGTCGAAGCTGGTGAGGCGTCACTTTAAGTCCTGCCTCTTTAAAAACTTTAGAGAGAAGATAGCGTAATTGTGCCGCATTCATAGGCGCATTCCCTTTTTCAAACAAGTACGTTTTAGGGGATCTCACTTTGACATAGACAGATATCAATTTTTGCAATGCTGCCAATAGTGGCAACTCTCTTACTTTATTGCCTTTCCCATGGATCTGCACCCATTCTTCTTTAATATCTGCTAATTTAAGCACAGATAATTCAGAGATACGTAAACCAAGACCGTAAAGCATAGAGAGAAGCAATTTCTCTTGTAAGTTTGCGTTATCCAACACCTCACTAATGTATTTCTCTTCAATAGGCTTAGGAAGGCTCTGAGGTACCTTTATCGTCTCATCTCCTATCAGTTTTACGGACAAATGACAGAGATCTTCCAAGTACTTCATGAAAGAGCGTACCGCAGATAGTTTTTTAACAATCGTTTTTTTATGATTTTTAACTATTTTGAAACGAAAAGGAGTGATATCAAGTACAGTAATGCCCTCTTCTTCATAAAAATGACTGACTTCCATCATCTGTCTCAGTGCTATCTCATAGGTAATAACAGAGGTCTCAGAGTAGCCTCTGACATCCAATAGATAATCAAGGAATTCTTCTGAATAATTTTGAAGTTTTTCTTTCATTCAGTACTCCGTTGTAAGGTCAATTTACCAACCCTACTGTATCGTGTGCTCTAGCATTTGGACTAAAAGATACTCTCGTGCCTCATCCAGAGACAAGCCTTCCAAAGAAATACTTTGCATATAAAAATCTATTTTACAAAAAGGTTTAGGGATGACAAACTGATCCCAACTTTTTAACTGCCAGTAAGAACTGGCTTTATAATTCATCACAAATATAGGTAGCTTACTTTTCACAGCCAATCCTATGGCACCATCACTCATACTGTGTCTTGGACCTCTGGGTCCATCAGGTGTGATCAATACTTCTTCACCATTTTTTACAGCACGAAAGGCTTCTAAAAGTACCTTTTTTGCACCTTTTTTACTTGATCCCCTAAGGGGTCTAATAGAAAGAAGATTAAGTGTTGAGGCGATAAGTTGTCCATCAAAATGTTGAGAGATGATCGCTGAAGATTTTTGTTTTTGATGAATATGTCTATAGGCTTGAGGACTCATGAGAAGCTCTCCATGCCAAGTAACACAAATATGCTGTTCATCACCTACAGGGGTAATGAAATGAAACTTTTTGGAAGAGGTATACCAGATAATACGCATGATAATGTATACTACGGGAGGGATAACAATTTGCCCAACCTGTCTCAAAAAATCTTTCATTTTCTATACCTGCAATACTTCTCCATCAAGCGCACCTCTGGATGTTTTAATCACTTTTACATCTACTATTTTACCTAAAAGTTCTTCGCTACCCTGAACAAAAAAGAGTTTTCCATCATCCGAACGTCCTGAGACTCTTCCATTTGGTTTGAGTTCATCAAAATAGACTTTATGGACTGCACCCATTTGTGCATCCATGATCTCATCTATGATCTCAGTGTGTCTGGCCTGTAAACGTGTCAAGCGTTTTCCAGATAAAGCATTGTCTATCTGATCTTCAAAGTCTGCTGCTTCTGTTTGAGGTCTGGGAGAATATTTAAAAGAGAACATTTGTTCAAAACGTACTTTTTCAAGTACATCCATTGTATCTTCAAAATCCGCATCACTTTCACCGGGAAAACCGACGATAACATCGGTAGAGATGGTTGCATCTGGGCACAGTGCACGTATCTTTTCACAACGGTTAATGAAGTTCTCTTTCGTGTAACCTCTTTTCATTGCTTTGAGCAGTGAAGTTGATCCACTCTGCAGAGGTACATGTATCTGTTTACAGATCTTAGGATTTGATGCAAACTCCTGAATGAAAGTATCATCCATATGTAAAGGGTGAGGAGAGGTAAAGCGTATACGCTCTAAGCCTTCTATTTTAGAGATTTTTTGTAGTAACTCGGTAAAGTCACAACGCTCTTCAGAAGCACCAAAGCGTCTTCCGTAATTGTTTACATTTTGCCCCAGAAGCATCACTTCTTTTGCACCCGTCACAACTGCTTTTTTGATCTCCTGCACAATGAGAGATGAAGGGATAGAGATCTCATCTCCACGCGTAGCAGGTACGATACAGAAGGTACAAGACTTGTCACATCCTATAGATATGTTGACCATTGCCTTAAAAGGGTTAGATCGGTATTCACCAAAGGCATAGGTACTTTCATCAAAGTCTGTACTGACTTCTACCGCATGTTTTCTATTGACCACGTCTGTGATCTTTGAGACATTTCTTGCACCCAGTACAAAATCAACGGCAGGTGCACGCTTAATGATATCTGCACCCAAATGTGAGGCGGTACATCCTGTAACACCAATTTTGGCACCCTCTTTTTTGTATTTATTAAATACCCCGATCTCCGAAAAGAGTTTTGCAACAGGTTTTTCCCGTACAGAGCAAGTATTGATAATGATAAGGTCTGCTTCGGAGAGTTCTTCAGTAAGTTCGTAAGATTCTTTTTGGTTTAGTTCTGCGATCATATGTTCGCTGTCGCGAACATTCATTGCACAACCAAGTGTTTCTATAAATAATTTTTTAGGCAATAATATGTACTTCGTAGATATATTCGTTTTCATCCAATCCATATTTGACTTCTCTCATATAGACAGAGAAACCTTTTTCTTCAAAATACTCTATGAGCTCTTTTAATTCTTTGTGGGAGTTGTCTTTATCAAAATAAAATATAGATTTATTCGCTAGATCTTCTTCTACTTTTGTTAACTCAATTGTTTTTGGCTTTGCTTTAAGTGTTGTTCTAGCAAGTTTTAATTTCATCTAGATTACCTTTTCATTTATTCTGTATACTTATATATAGTTAGTTCGATTATTATACTTTATTTTCAGTAAAGCTTTGGTTAGATATAATACTCATTCTTCAAAAATACCCTCCCTAGACGTTCTTAACACTGTTATGTTACCTCTTGTAGCGGTAGATGGAGATAATTTTGTATACACAGGAATCATTATGGAAAAAATCTTAGATATTATAGATGCGATCGCACATGAAAAAAATATTTCCAAAGAGCATGCAGTAGAAGCATTTCAGGAAGCACTCAGCAATACAGCCAAAAAACTGACTTCTTTTACAAGTACCTTTGAAGTGCTTATTGACCATGATACTAAAACCTATTCTGTCAATAAGGTCATCACGGTTGTAGCTGATGATGATCCTAAACTTTTTGTAGAGGTGGGAAAAGAGCCAAATACAAAAGAAGTGGAGTCAGACAGTTTCATCCCTCTTTCAGAAGCTAAAGAGTTTGATGACTCCATCGAGCTCGGAGATCAACTTAAAGAAGCATTTATCCTTGAAGACCATGGTCGTACTGCTTCAGCCAATCTTTTTAGAGAACTTGAGTACCATATACAAAGACGTGTAGAACAAGACTTATTTGAAAAGTATAGAGAAAAAGTAGGTACTGTGATGCTAGGTACGGTAAACCGAGTAGATGCTGAGGACAATACACATGTTGAGATCGGTGAGCTTAAAGGTGTTATGACACTAAGAAACCGTATTAAAGGTGAAAAATTTAAACGTGGGGATTCTATCCGTGCACTTTTAAGATATGTAAGTGTTGACCCTGAATACGGCCTTTTCCTTGAACTTACAAGAACATCTCCTAAGTTCCTTGAATCACTTATGGCAACTGAAGTACCGGAAATAGATGATGGACTGGTTGAGATCATTGCCGCAGCAAGGATCCCTGGAGAAAGAGCAAAAATAGCACTTAAGACAGAGCAGATGAATATCGATCCTATTGGTGCAGCGGTGGGTGTTAAAGGAGTACGTATCAATGCAGTAAGCCGAGAGCTTAATGATGAAAATATCGACTGTATCGAGTTTTCACCTATTCCTGAAGTATTTATTACGCGTGCCTTAAGTCCTGCCATTTCACAAAGTATCAAAGTAGATGCAGAAGAGAAAAAAGCCGTTGTTAACATTACAGGTGATCAAAAAGCAAAAGCCATCGGAAAATCTGGGATCAATATCCGTTTGGCATCAATGTTAACAGGGTATACCATCGAACTGAATGAAATTGAAGGTGTCACAGAAAGACAAGTAGACAGCTCAGAGAATGCTGAAGCGGCTAAGACAACAGATACAACTGCATTGGCAGATCTATTTAAATAATTTTTTGTAGGGGCGAATCCCTGTATCCGCCCGAAGGTTCAAGATACATTCTTAAAAAATCAGATGATACATGTTTTTGATGAATAAATATTTTTAAATCTTGTATTAGTCTTGTACCCACGGGACAACACAGGGGTTGCCCCCTACATGATCACGATAAAATCATTTCAGAAAAAATACCCGCATCAAGTGATGCAGACCCAACCAATACACCATCTACCCCGGCAATATTGATGATCTCTTTAATGTTGGCAGGTTTTACAGATCCTCCATACAGTAAGGGTTTGTTACCTATGGCTTTTTTTAATGCTCTGTGTGTTGTAGATATCTCTTCAACCTTGGCAGATCTACCTGTTCCTATAGCCCAGATAGGTTCATAAGCAATAATCAGATTCTCACAGTTAATATCAATACCCTCAAACTGTGCAAGTAGATATTGCATCACTGCCTCAAAACCTTTTTCACGAATATGCAGTGGTTCACCGATACAATAGATGATCTCAAAATCATGCTCTTGAAAAAAAGAAAATTTTTCCGCCACTTTTTCTTGAGATTCTCCCATATGTTCACGTCTTTCACTGTGACCGATGAGGATGGTCTTAATATCAAATTCATCAAGCTGTTCTAACCCTATTTCTCCCGTATACGCACCGTTTACAGCAGGATAGGCATTCTGTGTCCCAACTCTAAAATCACCTTCATATGCATCTAATGCTGTAGCAGGAGGAAAGATATATACTTTATCTTCAGATTTTTTGGCACCTAATTTCTCATTTAACTCTTCAATATATAATTCCGTACTTTTACGTGTGTGATTGGTTTTAAAATTTGCTGCAAAAATCATAAAAATCCTTTTTTATTTTTCAATATAGAAATCATTTTTTACTTTAATGCTTCCAGTCCTGGTAAGATTGCACCCTCTATAAGCTTCAAACTAGCTCCACCACCAGTAGAAATAAAGGTCATCTCATCTACATCACCTGCACGTTGTACAACATCTGCTGTATCTCCACCCCCAACAATCGTTGTGGCATGTGTTTGTGCAATGTTATTTGACATGGCCATACTCCCTTTAGAGTATCTATCCATTTCATAGACTCCCATAGGACCATTCCATATAATGGTCTGTGCATCATTCAAGGCCTCACGAAACAGCCTCGTAGATGCCGGACCGATATCCAGTCCCATCCATCCTTTTGGTATCTCTTGCACAGGGAGAAACTTCACGGTAGTATTTTCTGAAAACTCAGCTGCCGCTACCACATCAACCGGTAAGTAAAATTTTACACCCAGTGCTTTAGCTTTTATAACTATATTATTTGCTTCTTCCAACAGATCATCTTCTACAAGTGAATTACCCACTTCATGTCCGTGTGCCTTCAAAAAAGTAAAGGCCATACCTCCGCCAATGATGACTTTGTCCACTTTAGTAATAAGGTTTGTAAGTGCCTGAAGTTTACCAGATACTTTAGAGCCTCCAACAACTGCCACAAAAGGACGCACAGGCTTCTCAAGTACTTTAGAAAAGAAATTAACTTCCTTTGCCATCAGAAAACCTGCTGCTTTATGATCCGCATCAAAGAATTTTGTTATGGCGTGAATAGAGGCATGTTTTCTGTGACAAGCACCAAAAGCATCGTTAATATATATATCTGCAAAATCTGCTAACTGTTTTGCAAAGTTCTCATCATTTGTAGTCTCTCCCTCTTCATAACGAAGGTTTTCAAGTAAAAGAACATCTCCCGGTTCCATTTTGGCTGCTTTTTCTGGTGCATCAGGACCTATAACATCTTCTGCCATAAAAATGTCTCTTTTGATCTTAAGCAGTGTATGTAATCTCTTGGCTACAGGAACAAGTGAATATTTCTCTTCATACTTTCCTGGTTCTGGTCTTTCATAATGAGAAGCCAAGATGATCTTACAATCTCTGTCAATACAATAACGGATAGTCTGTAATGCAGAACGAATACGTCTGTCATCAGTAATATTTCCAAATTCATCTTTGGGGACATTAAAGTCACATCTTATAAATACTCTTTTACCATCAATATCTAAATCTTTAATTGTTTTCATTCTTTCCCTATTTACTTATATGTACTGCCATATCGACTAAACGACAAGAGTATCCCCACTCATTGTCATACCAAGAGAGTACTTTTACCATATTGCCACCTATCACTTGAATAGTATCTTGAGCGACAACTGCAGAAAGTTCTTCGCCTACAAAGTCTTGTGAAACCCTATACTCTTCATCTACTCCCAAAATTCCTTTATGAGACCCAATACTGGCTGTTTTAAATGCTGTTTGGACATCAGCTACTGTCACATTTTTATTTAAAGTAACGGTTAAGTCCACCATCGAAACATCCGGTGTTGGTACTCTGATCGCCTGACCATTTATTTTTCCTGCAAGATTTGGCAATACTTTGGAGATAGCTTTAGCTGCACCCGTGGTCGTAGGTACCAGATTCACGGCACCCGAACGTCCTTTTCTTGGATCTTTTTTATGTTTTCCATCCAAGATAGGCTGAGAAGCTGTATAGCTGTGGATTGTTGTCATCAGAGCATTTTCAATGCCAAAAGCATCATCCAGAACTTTTGCAACGGGAGCCAAACCATTGGTTGTACAAGAGGCATTTGAAAC
>JAUVCL010000007.1 GCA_030595845.1 Campylobacterota bacterium | reverse complement strand
AAACATTTTGCTATCTGGAAATAACGGTCAAAACCACCTACCATAAGAAGTTGTTTGAAAAGCTGTGGAGACTGTGGAAGTGCATAAAATTCACCACCATGAACACGTGAAGGTACAAGATAATCTCTAGCACCCTCTGGTGTTGACTTGGTAATGATAGGTGTTTCAACTTCAAGGAAGTCTAGTGTATCAAGTGCATTACGTGCAGCGATAGTCGCTTTGGAACGGAGCTTAAAAATGTCGTACGATTTTTGTGTACGAAGTTCTAAGTAACGGTATTTAAGTTTGATCTCTTCATTTACTTTTTCATCGTTAAGTTCAAAAGGCATAGGTTTGGAACGGTTCTCTATGACAAGTTTGTCTACAACCATTTCTACTTTACCTGTTTTGAGTTTAGGGTTTTCAAGACCTTCCCCTCTTGCTCTCATTTTCCCTGTAGCCACAAGTACAAATTGATCTCTTACATCTTCAGCTATTTTGTGTGCATCTACATTATCTGCAGGGTCACACACGAGCTGTATTACTTGATCTTTGTCTCTAAGGTCGATGAATATAAGTCCACCATGATCTCTACGGCTTGATACCCAACCCGCAACCGTTACTTCCTGTCCGATATGTTCTTCATTTACTTCTGCACAATAATGTGTTCTCATAACAATCCTATCTGAGCATTACCTATTATTAGTGGTGCCCATGTTTATAATGACGCGATTATAACTAAAAATAGTTTAAGGGTTATATTGGGGGATGTAGGTTTTACATTTTTAATTCTTTTCTGCTAGTATCCTACTAATTAATAAACTAAAGGATATAAAAAATGAAAAGTGGAAAAGTTTTAGCACTTTATATGACAATGCCTGATATGTTGATACGTACTGGTCATCGTATGTCATGTGAAGATTTTGAGTGTGATCCGGATGGAATCTTAGAAGACAGCAATTATGAAAGTGACCAAGATTATGTCATGATGCTTACGTGTCAAACAACGTATGATATTATTGAAGAAGCTGAGCTTGTTCTTGAGAAGGGTGTATTAATGGAAAATGTTCTTGTTGACATTGATCTTTATGGTCTTAAAAAGGGATCAGTCATAGAATTGGGTGATACACTCTTAGAGGTAACAGGTCCCTGTGAATCGTATGGTTACCTTATGGCTCTTGCACCAGAGTTACCTGAACTGATCAGAGGAAAACGTGGTCTCTTTGTACGTCCTTTGGATCATGGAAAACTATCTGTTGGTGACGAGGTAAAAGTACTAAAAGAAGGCTAACCACCCATCAATTCTCCCAGTAGAAAGATACTGGGTAGGGATAAAACCTATTATAAAACGGATTTTATAACGCTTTTTGTTACTTCTCTTTCTACATCGTTCTTGAGTCTATCATTATTATATAGGTCTTTTGATTTATGCTTTTTGTATTTATTTGGTTTGACAACTGAATTGGCACCTTTTAATGTTGAGTTGACACTCCCCTTATTATAAGGCTTTCCGCCTTTGTGCGCAGGTTTTGCCATAAGCATAGAAACAGCGACAAGTGATGAGATTATCAGTAATTTTTTCATTCTACTTCCTTAGATAATATATTTATACTGTTATTCTAGCATAAAAATTGAGTGATTCAAAATATTACAATTTGTACCCCAAGGGCATTTCTTCCTTCCAGTCTGGGCAAACATTTTTAAATACCGAAGTAGATTTATGATACTCTAACAATTATATTTCTTAAAAAAGCATCGTAAAAAGTGAGTAATCAAAAATGAGTAATCAAAAATTAGCGCAGATTAAAACAGCGGGGTTTGTATTAAAACCCAATGACCCTGAGATACGTATACTTTTTGAGCGTATCAAGTTACAGTTTGAGGCTAAAGGTATCTCTGTACTTCTTGCTGAACGTTCAGCGGAAATGGTAGGACTTGAGGGAATAGATTTTGCCCAAATGTGTGAAAAATCAGACTTTTTAGTCTCTTTGGGTGGTGATGGTACTTTGCTTTCGCTTGTACGTCGTTCTCATGGTTACGATAAGCCTGTTGTAGGTATTAATGCAGGTAACCTTGGTTTTTTAGCTGATGTCACGATAGATGATGTAGAACAGTTTTTAGAGCAGTTGATCTCAAATGAGTATCGTATAGATGATCGTATGATGATAGAAGGATATATAGAAAGAAAAAATGGTAAAAAAGAACCATTTTTTGCTTTTAATGATGTGGTTATTACCCGTCCTGTAGTCTCAAAAATGGCAACTATTTATGCGTCTATTGAAGGGGAACGTTTTAATACGTACAAAGGTGATGGACTTATCATTGCTACACCTACAGGCTCAACTGCATATAATCTTGCCTCAGGTGGTCCGGTTATGTACCCACTTACACAAGCACTGATCATGACACCTATTATGGCTCATTCTCTAACACAACGTCCACTGGTTGTACCTGCCGACTTTACCATTGAACTCTCTTCACCTGAAGAACGTATCATTGCTGTGATTGACGGGCAGGATGATTATGAAATGACACCTGAAGATACATTAGTGATCATGGGTGCAAAACGTGGTGCAAAACTACTGCATAGAAAAGAGCGTAATTATTTTTCTGTATTACGTGATAAACTCTCCTGGGGTGATGAACATTGATAGAGCGTTTATACTTACGTGGTCTTGTTACTTTTGATGAAGTAGAGTTAGGATTTTCCTCTGGCCTGGTTGTTTTAACAGGTCCCAGTGGTGCAGGCAAGTCCGTATTGATGTCTGCAATACTTTCAAGTTTTGGGTACAGTACTCAAGGTGCTGCTGCGCTCTGTGAAATAACATTGAAAAAGCCGGATACATTAGCTCCTGATGTCTATGAACTTGAAAATGATATGACGATCAAAACATTAAAAAAAGAGAAGCTTCGCTATTTTATAGACAGTCAAAATATATCTAAAAAGGTACTGGCTGAACTATTCAGTCCCTATGTAAAATATCTCTCTGTACGAGATAGAGGCGGGTTTGAATCTGAAACACTTTTGAAGATGTTGGATGAACAGCTGCTTGTTAAAGACAAAACATTTAAAAAGTTATTGCAAGAATACACTAAGCGTTACCAAAATTATAAACAAAAAGTATCGCAACTTAACAAAATAAAAGAAGATGAAGCTAAGCTTACCGAACTCATAGAATATGCCAAATATGAAGTAGAAAAAATTGTTTCTATCGATCCTCAAATAGGAGAAGAAGAAGAACTCCTTAAGGTAAAACAACAACTTTCACGTATAGACAAGATAAAAGATGCCCTTGCAGGTGCCATGGATATATTTACACTGGAATCAAGTGTTGAAGAAGTCTATAGACTTTTAGAGAAAGATGCTTCCATGTTCACAGATACGATGAATCAACTGCGTGCAGATTTTGAAGAGACAGAAAACCTTGCTGATGAACTTGAAGAAGTGGATGTGGAACAGGTTTTAGACCGTCTTGGTGATCTTACCTCACTTAAACATCGTTATGGAAGTATAGAAGAGGCGATTGCTTATAGAATTGCCAAAGAAAAAGAGCTTGCCGGGTATAAGAATATCGAGCAGGATAAGAGCATGCTGGAGTCTTTTTTAGCCTTAGAGTTTTCAGAATTACAGATTCTTGCTTTTAAACTATCTCAAGCACGACAAAAAGAAGCTAAGGTACTGAAAAAAAGTTTGCAAGGCTATTTGAGAACTTTAAAATTACCGGCACTGACTTTCGTGTTTTCCTCTATTAATTTAAATGGGCAGGGTATTGACTCTGTGGAAGTGATGCTTGGTTCTTCGAAGACTGCGACATTGAGTGGCGGAGAGTTTAACAGGGTACGTTTGGCCTTGATGGCGATCACTATTCCTTCGGATCATAGTAAACAAGGTGTACTGATACTCGATGAAATAGATGCTAATGTAAGTGGTGATGAGTCGATTGCTATAGCACAGATGATACAAACACTCTCTGCTGTATATCAGGTTTTTGCCATTTCTCATCAGCCGCATCTTTCAGCTATAGCACAACAACATATTGTGGTCACCAAGGTGGGCGAGAAAAGTAAAGTAGAGATTTTGGATGATGTAGGACGTGTGTCTGAGATAGCAAGGATCATAGCAGGAGAAAATCCCACAGCAGAGGCAGTTGAATTTGCTAAAAAGCTATTATCGGACTAAGTAGACATATCAACTTTTGAAAGAATGAGAGGAGGTAAGATGTGAGTAAAAAAATTGTGGGACTAACTGGTTAATTCAAAGATTTTTTTGCTTGCAGATTGCTTTCTCTCATTCTTCCCGAAGGGTGCAGTGCTTTCGCCCATACTCTACGTTAGATTTTCTCGAATTCGCTTTGGCGAGTCCTTCAAAAATCTGCCTTGATTATGAACGAAATCACTACATCAAAAATTTATATGTCTACTTAGTACGATAATGAGAGCTTAGAGTATCTTCTAGCTGTACTGCGTTTTTAACTCAGCGGTATAACGTACCAAATGTTCAAAATATGCTTTCGCAATGTCAATGTCTGTACCTGTTTTTAAATAGGTATTATAGTCAACCAAAAGGTCTGAAACGCCACCTGTCCCCAGGTTTGTTGCGGACCCTTTAATTCCGTGTGTCAATCGCTCCATTTTATGAAAGTCTCCACCTTCCATGGCTACTTCTATAAGAGGAATTTCTACTTCAATCTGAGGGATAAGTTCGCCTACAAACTCTTTTGCTTCTTCATCTGACAGGCCCATATCTACAAGTCTTGCATGAGAAAATTTAGGGTAATTTCCTTCAGGTAACTGTTTTGCTTCTTTTGGTACTTCAACTATTGGTTCAGGAATCGGCTCAGGTTCTGGAGTTGGTTCAGGCTCTGCAATTGGTTCCGGTTTTGGGACTGGCTCTGGAGTTGGTTCGGGTTTTGGAGTTGGCTCACGTTTAGGTTGAACCTTTTTTACTTTGAGCTTTTTCCGTGCCGGTCTTTTCTTTTCTGACTCTGCACGTCTTTTTGCCTGATATTTCTTTTCATTTCTATACTCTATAAAGATCATTAAAAAGATGAGAAGAATAAAGATAGATAAAATGGTTAATGCAAGCATACGTGTCCTTAGTGTCTTGTAACATAAACTATAACTTATCTAAGATTAGATTCAGGTGTATAAATAGAGTAAAGAAGAAGATTTTGTTATAATATGAAGATATAGGGTTATTAGCTATACCCAAATTTAAAAAGTAGAGTATAAATGATTATAGATACACATTGCCATTTAGATGATGAACGATATAACGATGATATAGAACAGGTTTTGAAAAATGCTAAACAAGAAGGTGTAGAAAAATTTATTATACCTGGGGCAGACCCTAAAACCTTGCAACGTGCTGTAGAATTGTCTGAAAAGTATAAAGGGGTTTATTTTGCTGTAGGAGTACATCCTTATGATGCAGAGCTCTATGATAGAAGTAATTTGGAAGCATTTGTTGATCATCCAAAATGTGTCGCTATAGGTGAATGTGGTTTGGATTATTTTAGATTACCTGAAACACAAGCGGAAATTGACAGTGAAAAAGCCTTACAGAAAAAGATCTTTATCGATCAAATTTTGTGGGCAAAAGAAGTCAAAAAACCACTCATAATACATATTCGGGAATCTTCTGAGGATTGCCTTGATTTACTAGATAAATATGCAGGAGAAGAGGGTGGCGTTTTACATTGTTATAATGCTGATGAATCCTTACTCAAGCTTTCAAAAAAGAATTTTTATTATGGTATTGGTGGGGTGTTGACATTTAAAAATGCAAAAAAACTGATCAATGTGTACCCTAAGATCCCTAAAGATAAGTTACTTATAGAAACGGATGCGCCTTATCTTACACCACACCCTCACAGGGGAAAACGTAATGAACCCTCGTATACAAATTTTATTGCAGATAAAATGAGTGAACTCTCAAACTGTACTAAAAGTGAAATAGAAACATTAAGTACAGTAAATGCACAAAGACTTTTTAAGTTTTAATGTTAAGTATAGGAAGTTACTTTAAACGCTCTTTATTGTTCTTCTTCCTAGTACTAAGTACACTCAATGCATCATGGCTAGAAAGTAAATACCCAAGCTACAGCTATGTGTTTACTGAGTTTGATGTCGATGAATCTTATATTTATGATGATGCTTTTGTCTCTTTTGTCATGAAAAATGAAAAAAAGTTAAAGCGCTTTTATCAACACTCTTTAATACGTGGGAAAGAGATACTCCCTACCATGCAAGGCTTGCTTGTTGAAGATGGTGTGAGTGATCTTTTTATCTACTTGTCCATGGTTGAGTCTGGTTTCACAACAGACGCTGTTTCACCTAAAAAAGCGGTAGGTTTATGGCAATTTATGGCGGCAACAGCAAAACAGTATGATCTTGTCGTCTGTAACAGTTATGATGAACGATGTGATACAGTATTTGCAACCTCTGCAGCTATCGCTTACCTCAATAAATTACATAAACAGTTTGGTAAATGGTATCTTGCTGCCATGGCATATAATTGTGGTGAGGGTTGTATGGAGCGTGCAATACGTCGTGCCGGGACAGATGATCTAAGTATATTGACTGACAATAATTTAAAATATCTTCCTCGTGAAACACGAGAATATATCAAAAAACTTCTTCTTGTCTCAATGATAGGAGAGAATGTGACATTGGATTTTGGCACAGATATGCATGCGGGATTGGAAGATACGCTGATCAGGGTTGATGTCTCAGGCGGTACCTCATTAGAACAGCTTGCCAAACTACTTAAAATGAAAGAAAAACAACTTTTTAATCTCAATAAAAGTTTTAAAAATGCTTTGCTTCCAAAAGAGAAAGCAGTTTATAAAATTACCATTCCTATAGAAAAAGTGTATGCATTTTATTTACGTTATGAGTTACCTAAAAAGAAGAAATCAGATCAAAAAACAGATAATAAAACATTGAAATTGAAGTCGCATATGATTTCACATTATGTTGCATGGGGAGAGACCTTGGAGAGTGTCGCTAAGTTGTATCATGCAGATAGTGAAGAGATCATGCTCAGTAATCATTTAAAAAATGATTTTCTTGTTTTGGACAGTTTACTTGTGATTCCAGTCAGTCAAAATATATTTGAAAAAATATCTAAATAAGAGATCACTACAGTGGAAGCCCGTCAGATAATCTTTTTGCTATAATACATATAATTAATATAACTATACAAGGATAAATCGTGCAAAAAGAGCCGATGTTAAGAGTAACGTACGTAAAACTTTCAGAAGAATTAGAACAGTTGAAAACGGTTGAAAGAGGTGCCATTGCACTGGTGATCGATGAGGCAAGAGCACAGGGTGACTTGAAAGAAAATGCAGAGTATCATGCTGCCAAAGATGAGCAAGGGCTTATGGAAGCACGTATCATTGAACTGACAGATGTGGTTGGACGTGCACAAGTGGTAGACCCGTCTACACTGGCACATGAACGTATCTCTTTTGGCTCTACGGTACAGTTGACGGAGAAAAATACAGATGAAAAGCTTACCTATACCATCGTTGGAGGGCAAGAGTCTAATCCTACTAAAGGGCTTATCTCTATACAGTCACCTATGGCTAGAGTACTTATAGGTAAAGAAGAGGGTGATGAAGTATCATTAACATTACCAACAGGTAAAAAGACATATGACATTGAAGAAGTGTCTTACGTAGAAATTGTATTAGGTTAAGAGGTAGTAGATGATAAAAGTAGGAATTGTAGGTGCCAGTGGTTACACAGGTTTAGAACTGGTTAAAATGTTAGTAACTCATGGCGGGTTTCAGTTGACGTATCTTGCTACTACGCAGGGTGATACAATGATAGAACAACTTCACCCCTCACTTGAAAATGTCATAAGCCTTCCTGTAGAAAAAGCAGATGTTGCTTCTGTGGCTGAACGTTGTGAGCTTGTTTTCCTTGCCTTGCCACATAAAACTTCTATGGGGTTTGCAAAAGACCTTCTGGATAAGGGTGTAAAAGTTGTAGACCTTTCTGCTGATTACCGTTTAGATCTTGATACGTATGAAGAACACTATTGTGAACATGAAGATACTGCACATTTGGATGAGTCTGTGTATGCACTTATAGAGTATTACAGAGAAGAGTTGAAAACAGCAAAATTGGCTGCAGGTCCGGGTTGTTATCCTACTGCTACGTTACTTGGTATTTTGCCGTTCATCCCTTACCTCGATACTAATGCACCTCTTTTTGTAGATGCAAAGTCAGGTGTGAGTGGTGCAGGTAAAAAGCTTACAGAGATGACAAGCTTTGTGAACATGAATGAGAATATATTTGCCTACAATCCACTTAAACATCGTCATGCACCTGAAATTGCAGAGAAGATAGAAAAAGTGCATGGTGTCAAAATGAATGTGAACTTTGTACCCCATCTCATTCCTGCAACACGTGGTGAATTGGTTTCTATTTATGCTGTTTTAAAAGAAGATATTGATCCGCTTGAAGTACTGAAAAAACATTATGCAAATGATCCGTTCATACGTATACGTGAAACACCTGTAGACATCAAAAGTACAGCAGGGACACATTTTTGTGATATCTTTGCCGCCAAAAATGGCAATGCTTTGTTTGTAAGTTCTGCCATTGATAATTTATTGCGTGGTGCAAGTTCACAGGCACTTGTTGCGGCAAATTTGATGTGTGGATATGATGAGGGGATGGGTATACCGGTTATATCATATATGCCATAGTTTTGTAGGGTGCGTTTGCTAACGCACCAGATAATAAAATTTATATAAAATAACACTTTTGCCGAAAGGCTTAACAAAAGGTGCGTTAGCAAACGCACCCTACAGGGGATAAGATGACAGCTATTCAAGAAAATGCACTTTTCATCGCAGACTCACATTATCCCCATCATGGTGATGCTTTTTTAAACTTACTTCAAAAATTAGAAAGTGGAGAAGTAAATACCCCTCAAGTCTTTTTAATGGGTGACAACTTCGATCTCCTCTTTGGATACAATGAATATATTCAAACGTTTTCTTCTGAAGCCATCAGCTTATTACAAACACTGTCAAAAAAGATAGAGATACACTACTTTGAAGGTAATCATGACTTTTGTCTTAGTGAACTATTCCCGGATATAAAAGTGTACAGTAGAGGGCAACAGCCAGTTACTTTTGAACTTGGAGAAAAAAGTGTAGGTATTTCTCATGGTGACAAATATGTGACTGGGTTTGGGTATGACCTTTACTGTAAACTACTACGAAACAAAATGACACTTTCACTTTTAAAACCTTTTGAAAAGTCTATCATTTCTGACCGTATGAGAAAACTTTCAAAAAAGCACATTTGCAATACCTTCCATAGTTTTGAAAAAAGAGTAGAAGCCATACTTGAACACTACGAAGATATTGATCTGGTCATTGAAGGACACTTTCATCAATCCAGGGTAGTGGGGAAATACATCTCTTTACCTTCTCAGGCATGCCAAGGGATGGTGGCACGGATTGAAGAGGGTACTGTAGTCTTTAAAAGCCTTTAATGGTTTATTTAACACTCTTTACCGTTTCTTTTCTTGCCGCAACACTTCTGCCTTTAGGCTCTGAAGCCTTACTGGTGTACGACATTTCACAAAATTATTCATTGTTTTTGTTATGGTTAGTTGCTACGCTGGGTAATACTCTTGGTTCCATGGTGAATTATTGGCTTGGACTTAAAGGTGAAGATTATCTTGAAAAAAAAGGGTATCTGTCTGTAGAAAAGATGGATAAGGCTAGAGGATTTTTTGGTAAATATGGAGGGTGGACATTACTTCTGTCATGGGTTCCCATTATCGGGGACCCCTTGACTTTTATAGCAGGTGTGTTACGCTACGACTTTAAGTGGTTCACACTCATTGTAGCCGTAGCCAAAGGGACACGCTACGCTGTTATCATTTTTTTAGCAAGTAGCTTATCTGTATAGAAAGAACCAAATGGGATAAGTGATAAGATAGAGTAGAGTGCAGTCTCTTTCATAGTGAAACCAACTTCTTTTTTAGCTTCAATGATCTGATAGATGAAAGCAAACACAAGTACTCCATGTAACATACCTACGATTTTAGTAGCCACAGGGATTCCAAAACTGTACTTCATTGGCATTGCGATGAACAGTAAGATGAGAAACGAGATACCCTCTATTTTATTGATGAGACGGAATTTTTTTAATTCAGACATATTTACTCCTAATTTTAATTTTTCAGAGTATATCAGAAGATAATTAATAAAAGTTATTTTTTTAGGTTATAATTTGATTTTAATTTAGAGGAGTGTAAAAATGGAAAATGAAACTAGGCCAACACAAAACATACCAGAGTATGATTTTGATATTATAGAGATCATTAAAGAGGGGTTTCGCCATATAGATGGTGTAAAAGGAACATTTATCGCTGCCTTTGGAGCTTATCTGGTTGTTGCTGTTGTGTTACAAATTCTTTTAGCAATAGTTTTTCCCACAGGTACACCTGAAGTACCCAATCTTCTGAATCAACAGATCGTGACTATTTTATCTTACCCTGTACTTATGCCACTTATGGTTGGTATTATCATGATGGCTATAAACTATTCACGTGGTGAAAATATAGAATTTAAATCTATTTTTAACTATTATCACCTTATGGGTAAGTTAGCATTAGCAGGTATCCTTATCTATGTTATGACGATCATAGGCTTTGTATTGCTTGTGCTTCCTGGTATTTATCTGAGTATTGCTTATGTATTTACTTTACCTCTCATAGCAGATAAAGGGATGGATGTCTGGGAAGCAATGGAGTTTTCAAGAAAAACAGTTACCAAACACTGGTTTAAAGTCTTTGGTCTGTTATTTCTTTTGGGTCTAATTTTTCTTGCTGGTGTTATGACTTTTGGTATAGGACTCATTTGGGCTGTGCCACTGCTGTTTCTTACTCTGTATGGTTTACTGTATAGATCTATATTTGATGCGTTTGAGGCGTAGCTTTACAAGTTATTATTTTTGTGTTAAAATACGTTTGAAGAGAGAGTTTTACCTCTCTCTGTGTTTAACGAGAATTCAGCCATCGTAAGATAGCAAGAATTATCGCGAGTATGAAAATAATATCATTCATTATTTTCACCACCTCTCACAGTCAAAATTTGACGAGAGAGCCAAACAGCAGTTTGAGCTGTTGTTTGGCACAACAAGTCAGAACTGCATCAAAATAATATCCCAACTTTTCATTTTTTATTATAAGTATGTCAAATTGTCATGCTTTAGGAAGTGGAGACTTTAGTCCCACTCAGAAGTATAGTTTTGTGTAAGTTGTGTATAACTTGATAGTAATTTAAATTTTTAGTGGGACTAAAGTCGCCACTTCCGAATAGTATAGGGATGATAAGTGTATTTACCCAATCAACTCGGAACAAAGATCAAACCGATTATGCGTCATCAAATGCACTTTACCATGGACATCCATTATCTCATCAAAGATACGTTTAGAAAGCGCAAAG
Organism: Campylobacterota bacterium; assembly: GCA_030595845.1. Classification (GTDB taxonomy): domain Bacteria; phylum Campylobacterota; class Campylobacteria; order Campylobacterales; family Sulfurovaceae; genus Sulfurovum. Next base: position 15,054 of record JAUVCL010000007.1, on the reverse strand, counting down.
CCTACTTCCTGTTCTTTCTCTTCTCCATCCATGGCGGCAAGGTTCATCTCATCTATAATGTCTTTAGGTACAGAGATTCCAGGTACTTTGTCATCTATGAAGTTGGCTGTTCTTGCTCTTACGATAGGGAACTGACCTAAAACCATGTTAGCTTCCTTGGCTGTATCTCTTATGCTCATCTCTTTGGCCTCTTCAAAAAGTGCCAAGAGTTCTTTGGCATTCTCTAAGTTATACACAGGCTGTGTGATGATAGCTCTTGCACCGTAGTTCAACTTTTTAACCATACGTTTTTTAAGAGAGTTCATATCTTTTGCTGTCGCATTGCTGACAGCAAAAGGGTAGATGGGTTTTGGTGCAGGATTAAGTGCTTTGTTGGAGTAGTCAACCCCTTTGTTTAAGTGGTGTATGATACTCAAAAGCAAGGTAGAATCGCGCTCAAGTACACCTTTGACATCCGGCTGGTCTGAATACTTTGCCGGGTCACCTGTAAGTGCTAAGATACAACGAAGATCAAAGTCATTGGCTCCAAGCAGGGTAGATTGTAGAGAAAGCTTGTTTTTGTCTCTCATACTCATTGTCGCTATAACAGGTTTGTTAAAGGTCTGCTGTACTTTGATTGCAGAGAGTACCCCAGACATTTTGAGTTTTGCCAAAGGGTTGTCTGTACAGGAAAATCCTGTTACTTTATCTTGTAGCTTGTGCTTTTTAATGTCTGCAATGAGAGCATCTATAGAAGCACCATGTGGCGGGTTTATTTCAACAGTTATAAATCTTTTCTCAAGGCAAAGGACGTCACAAAATTTTTCAAACATATTTAACTCTTAATATTTTTATTTTATTGCTATAATTCTATCTAAAATATACTTTATATGTATTCTCGTTCCCATGCTTTGCGTGGGAATGCATATATAACTTTAAGATGCTAATTTATTTGAGTTTATTTTCACTTAGCAGTGGATTATAGTCTGTTTTTAGTTTATATTGAAGTATGCATTCCCACTCAGAGAGTGGGAACGAGAGGCAAAAATATATAACTGTAGAAGGAAAATAATGCCCAAACTAGCCGTATTTGATTTTGACTCAACTTTGATGGATGGCGAGACCATCGATTTTTTAGCTGCCCCCCTTGGACTTGAAGAAGCCGTTGCGGCGATAACAGAAAAAGCAATGGCTGGAGAGTTAGACTTTTTCAAGTCACTGGTAGCCAGAGTAGCACTTATAGAAGGGTTAGAAGAGGAGAGGGTGAATGGCATTTGTTCTGAACTTCCTATGATGCCTGGAGCTGCAGAAGTAGTGGCCGGACTTAAAGAGAGAGGCTATACGGTGGTCTGTTTTTCCGGTGGTTTTAGAAATGCAACTAAACCTGCTTGTGAGAAGCTGGGTATTGATGCTGATTTTTCAAACTTCTTGCATAGTGAAAGAGGTATTCTTACGGGTCAAGTAGGAGGAGAGATGATGTACTCTGATGCCAAAGGTGATATGATCGTACGTATACAGGGATTATTGGGCGTATCTCGTGAAGATACCCTTGTAGTCGGTGATGGGGCTAACGATCTGAGTATGTTCGCCCATGCAGACACACGTGTGGCATTTTGTGCAAAACCAGTCCTCAGAGAGGCGGCTACACATTGTATTGATGTAAAAGATTTAACGGAGATTTTGAAGATAGTGTAGGGTGCGTTTGCTAACGCACCTTTGAAATTTTTAATCTTGATAATAGATGAGAGAAGCATGAAAGAAAACTGCACCATAAAAGGCATACTCCAACAACTGTTAACCTATAGAAAACAAGTTATTTTAGGAAATATTATTGCCATTATTGCCACTTTGCTTGTGGTGCTTATTCCCCTCTTTATCCCTTTACTTGTAGATGAGTTACTTTTAGATCAACAGCATGGTCTCATAGAGTGGATCAGTCAAAACCTTTTTACCTCTGATGTCAAAGGGTATGTACTCTTTGTTTTAGTGATTATCATAGTACTTCGTGTCTTGAGCACGCTACTTTCGATACTTCAGACTAAAATATTTGTCTCTATCTCAAAAAACATTACTTATAAAATGCGTGCATCTTTGATTGAACACTTAAAATTTGTATCTCTTAAAGAGTACGAGATGATGCGTGTGGGTGCAGTTACTTCTAAACTGGTCACTGACGTAGAAACGATTGATAGTTTTGTGAGTACCACCATCTCCAAATTGATCGTGGCTGTGCTTATGATTTTTTTCTCTGCTATTGTACTGCTATTTATCCATTGGCAGCTGGCTATATTTATCCTTATTACAAATCCGATAGTTATTTTATTTACCGTTAAGCTTGCAAGAAACATAGGAGATCTTAAAAAAGAAGAGAATAAAGCTATAGAACTTTTTCAGGCAAGTATCACTGAAACATTAGAGCTCTTCCATCAAATACGCGCAGCCAATAAGGAAGTATATTTTTTTGAACAGAGTCGTATTAAAGCGGATGAGTTGCGTACTCACGCAGTAAATTATGGCTATAAGAGTGACAGAGCGTTAAAATATTCTTATTTGGTATTTTTAGCGGGCTACGAGATCTTTAGAGCTGTGAGTATTTTAGCAGTGGCATATTCTGATCTTTCCGTGGGGTTAATGCTGGCTGTTTTCTCTTATCTATGGGTTATGGTGACACCTATACAAGATATCATCAACTTCCAGTATGTACTTTCTACAGCAAAGGCTGCATGTAAACGTATAGACAGTATATATGCGATGGAGAAAGAGCCTGAAATAGAAGAAATAGTTAATCCTTTTGAGAGAAAACATGCCATTGATATAGAAGTAAAAGCACTCTCTTTCTCTTATCAGAAAGGCAAGAAGATATTAACTAATATCAATATGCATTTCAATGAAGGTTTAAAAGTAGCCATAGTTGGTGCAAGCGGTTCTGGAAAGACAACACTTTCAAATATATTGGTCGGGTTTTACCCCCTGGATGAAGGTGAAGTTTTGTATGGCGGTATATCTAACAAAGCACTAAAACTCTCAACGATCAGGGAAAATATTCATCTCATCTTGCAACATCCTAAACTCTTTAATGATACAATGCTGTTTAATCTAACGCTAGGCAAAGAGTATAGTGCAGAAGCAGTAGAAGAATCACTGCATATAGCACAACTTGATGACGTCATAGCAGGGTTAGATCTGGGACTTGATACGCTTGTCGGAAAAGACGGTATTAAGCTCAGCGGGGGACAAAGACAACGCGTTGCCATTGCACGTATGATACTCAGTGATCCTAAAGTGGTCATTTTTGATGAATCAACGTCAGCACTGGATGTGCACACAGAGGTAAAACTCTTTGAAGCACTGCATGACTTTTTGTCTGAAAAGACGGTGATCACCATTGCACATAGACTTAGCACCATAAAAAGTGCAGAGTTCATTTATGTGTTGGAAGAGGGGAAAGTAGTTGACAGTGGTACGCCTAGAGAACTGTTAGCAAAAGATGAAAGTTATTTTTCACAAATGTTGTAGGGTGTTGTGTCCTCATAACACCAATAATTTGTAAAATATAAAAGGTATTGTCGGGAGACAACACCCTACGAGACAAGGAAATAGATGGATATTTTTCAGGCGATAATCATAGGTATTATCGAAGGTTTTACAGAGTTTTTGCCCATCTCTTCAACGGGTCATATGATCGTTGCAAGTGGGTTTTTGGGTATCGAAGAGAGTGCTTTGATCAAAGCATATGAAGTGATCATCCAATTTGCAGCGATCTTGGCTGTGATGCTCATTTATAAAGAAAAGATTACTTTTAAAAAAGTGGATCTCTGGATGAAACTTTTTGTAGCATTTCCCCCCCTTGCAATTGTAGGATTTATCTTTAAAGATGTGATCAAAACACTTTTTAATGTTGAGACTGTTGCATGGATGTTCATCATCGGTGGTGTGATCTTTCTGATAGTTGAGTATTTTTATGAAGAGAAGAAAGCACATGTTACGCATGTCGAAAAAGTAAATTACAAACAGGCACTTTGGGTGGGTATCGCACAGATCTTTTCATTGGTGCCAGGTACCAGTAGAGCAGGTGCGACCATCATTGGTGGTTTACTGACAGGATTGGACAGAAAAACATCCATGGGGTTTTCTTTTTTACTTGCTATCCCTGTCATGGCGGCGGTCAGCGGATATGATCTACTTAAACATTATCAAGATTTTGCAGATGCCAACTGGGGTGCATTTATTATCGGTTTTATCACGGCATTTGTTGTGGCATATATCACGATCAAACTTTTTCTTGTATTTATCGAGCGTTTTACTTTTGTAGCATTTGGTATTTATAGAATTATCTTTGGGATTATTTTACTCATGGTGATTTAACATGTAGGGGCTGACCCCTGTGTCAGCCCTGGGACAACACAGGGGTCGTCCCCTACGGTTTGGATTTATAGAGTCTCTTTTGAGTGGCTCTCTTAAGTTCAAAATTTTTTTTGGACATTGATTATGAAGGTAACAATTATGAAATTTAGTGAATTTGATTTTCACCGTGACATCGCAAAAGGTGTTAAAATAGCAGGATTTAAAGAACCAAGTCCTATACAGGAACAAGCCATACCAATCATCACCAGCGGGTCTGATATGGTGGGACAAGCACATACAGGTACAGGGAAAACAGCCGCTTTTGGTCTACCTATGATGGACAAACTTGCCAAAGGTGAAATAGAAAGAGCATTGGTGATCACACCTACAAGGGAGTTGGCAACGCAGGTAGCAGATGAACTGTATCACTTAGGACGTTTTGCAGGTATTAGAACCTTGACAGTTTATGGTGGTGTCGGATATGGACGCCAGATCGCACTGATCCATAAAGGTGTACAAATTGTCGTAGCAACACCGGGAAGACTCAAAGACCTGTACAAAAAAGGGAAGATCGATGTCTTTAACCCAGAGATAGTCGTACTTGATGAAGCAGATGAAATGCTTGACATGGGCTTTCTTGAAGAGATCAAAGAGATCTTTGAATATATTCCTCAAAACAGACAAACCTTGCTCTTTTCAGCAACGATGCCAGAACCTATCAAGGAATTGGCAAGCAATATCTTATATCAACCGGAGTTCTTGTCTGTTGTTGGGGATGCAGAGACGACCAATAATATCATTGAACAACGCTATTATGTGATCAATGAGAGTCAAAGAGATGATGCTATCGTAAAACTTTTAGAGACAGAAGAGACCAATAAATGTATCATTTTCTGTCGTATGAAACGTGAAGTAGACAGACTGGCAGAACACTTACTGGCACTTGGTTTCAATGCCACTGGTTTACACGGTGACCTGGAACAAAGGGACAGAGAAGTGGTGATAAAAGCCTATAGAAGAGGTGAAACAAAGATCATGGTTGCAACAGATGTGGCAGCGCGTGGTCTTGATGTCAAAGATGTCACACATGTATTTAATTATCATATTCCTTTTGATCCGCAATCGTATGTACACCGTATCGGTCGTACAGGACGTGCAGGGAAAAGCGGGCAGGCAATAACCCTGGTCACCCCTGAAGAGTTTAAAGAGCTTCAACGTATACAAAAAGAAGTGGGTGCAGAGATGCGCCTGGCTACGATCAAGAGTGGTGGAGGTCTTGATGATTCGGGACGCGAATATTTGGCAGAACAGATCAGGGACATCCATATTAATAATGATGCAGCTGACATGCTGGAGTATATGGGTGATATGGACAAAACGTTACTTTTAGAAAAGCTGATCTCCCATTTGATTGGTCAGGAACAACACCATGCGGGGTCTCAGATCGGGTATGATCAAAATACAGTTGATGAAATGCTCAAAGGGTATATTGGAGAACAAAAAGCTACGCGAAATAACAATCGTCGAAAAAAGAGAAGATAATTCGTCTTTTTTACCTAATAACAAGCAAAACTGTTTTAATATTTGGGTTATATATACAGAAAGTGAGATTAAATGGAAGATGTTAACTTAATACTCGAAAGTTTAAAGTTTATGGTCTTAGGAATGACAGTTGTATTTACATTTCTTATTATACTTATAATTGTCGTTAATCTTCAGGCAAAGCTTATTGCTAAATTTTTTCCTGAAGAAGCTCCTGCTAAACCCAATACGGCGGGTAAGGCTGATGAAGCTCATCATGTTGCAGCAATTATTGCAGCTGTTACAGAGTTTCGCAAGAACAAATAAATGATAAATCATAAAATGCAAGGTATTATAAATGGCTAAAAAATATATTGATGTAATGGACACAACTTTTAGAGATGGATTTCAGTCTGTCTTTGGCGGTCGTGTACTTATGGATGACTTTTTTCCTGCAGTAGAAGCAGCGAAAAATGCAGGGATTAATCACTTCGAATTTGGTGGTGGAGCACGATTCCAATCACTTTACTTCTATTTACAAGAAGATGCATTTGAAATGATGGATGGTTTTAGAGAAATCGTAGGGCCAGATGCGAACCTTCAAGTACTTTCACGCGGTATTAACACAGTAATGCTTGATACTGGATCTCGTGAAATGATCGACTTATTTGCAAAAATGTTCAAAAAACACGGAACAACAACGGTACGTAACTTTGATGCACTCAATGATGTAAATAACCTTGCATTTTCTGCAGAAATGATCAAAAAGCATGGTTTAGATCATGAAGTTGTGGTAACAATGATGGATCTACCACCGGGATGTAAAGGGGCACATGATGTGGCTTTTTATGAAAAAACACTGAGAAACATTTTAGATTCAGGTATTGATTTTGATTCTGTATGTTTCAAAGATGCTTCAGGTACGGCTAACCCGCATAAAGTATATGAGACAATCTCAATGGCAAGAAAGCTTCTTGGTGAGTCTGTACACCTTAGACTGCATACACATGAGACAGCAGGTGTTTCTGTAGCCTCTTATTTGGCAGCACTTGAAGCAGGGGCAAATGGTATTGACCTGGCAGCATCACCGGTGAGTGGTGGTACATCTCAGCCAGATATTCTTACCATGCTTCATGCAACAAAAGGTACAAACTATAATCTTGGTGATCTAAAACTTGATAAAATACTTAAGTATGAGGAGAGAGTTAAAGAGTGTCTTCATGAGTATATGATACCACCTGAAGCAACACAGGTTTCTCCTCTTATCCCGTTCTCACCTATGCCTGGTGGCGCACTGACTGCCAACACGCAAATGATGAGAGATTCTGGAGACCTTGAGAAGTTTGATTCAGTGATCGCTGCGATGAAAGAAGTTGTTGAACGTGGAGGTTATGGTACATCTGTAACACCTGTTAGTCAATTTTACTGGCAGCAAGCGTATGCAAACGTAATGTTTGGTCCATGGAAGCAAATTGCTCCAGGGTATGGACGTATGGTACTTGGTTACTTTGGTAAAACACCGGTTGAAGCCGACAGAGAGATCATTGAGCTTGCATCTCAAAAACTTAAACTTGATCCTACAACTGAAAATCCTTTAGACATTGCAGATAGAGATGAAAATAAATCTATCGCCCACTGGACTAAAGTGTTAGAGGATGAAGGATTGGAAGTTTCAGATGAAAATATTTTCATTGCTGGAGCTTGTGATCAAAAAGGTATTGCGTTCTTGAAGGGTGAAGGCCCTCTCATGGTTAGAAAAGGTAAAAATAATTGTAGTGGAGATGAAGAAATGGCAGGAAATTATACAGTAGTAGTAGATGGTAAACAATATAGCGTACAGGTAGTAGAAGGTGAGGGTGATATCCAAATTGCACCAGCAGCAGTAACTGCAGTAGCAGAAGCAGCAGCACCGGCACCAACACCAGGTGGAGCAGGATCTGTAGAGATCAACTCTCAAACACCGGGTAATGTATGGAAAATTATTAAAAATCCAGGTGATACTGTTGCAGAGGGTGATGTTATTATGATCCTTGAAGCGATGAAAATGGAAATCGATATTACTGCGCCTAAAGCTGGTAAGATTGCAACTATCAATGTAAATGTTAACGACTCAGTCGCAGACGCACAACTTTTAGCCACAATGGACTAAGTATGAAGCTTAAACACTTTTTACTTTCGTTATTGTTTGTCTTTTGGGCTTCTACATCCATGGTACAGGCGAGTGCTGAGCCTACAGCTCCCTCTGCACCTAGTGAAAAAGTCGTAAAAGAATACGAACCAAAAACGGTTAATGAACTGTTGGTAAGTTTTTGGGAAACAACAGGTATAAATGCTATCGTAGATCTAAATGATGGGGAAAAGACATCTGAACCGAAGGGTTCGGCATATGAAAGAGAGATGGATTGGTTTGAATCATCTTTGGGTCGTATTATTATGATCATTATTGTATTTACTCTCTTTTATTTGGCTATAGCTAAAAACTTTGAACCTCTTCTCCTTATACCTATTGCCTTTGGTGGATTACTGGCCAATATTCCTTTAGCAGGCATGGGTGGTGAACATGGTATGCTTGGGATTGTTTACAATATGGGTATAGCCAATGAATTCTTCCCTTTACTCATTTTTATGGGTGTTGGGGCGATGACAGACTTTGGTCCACTTTTAGCCAATCCTAAGACAGCGATCCTTGGTGGTGCCGCTCAATTTGGTATCTTTGGTTCACTTGTTGGTGCTGTAGCGATAGGGTTCTCATTGCAAGATGCTTCTGCTATTAGTATTATTGGTGGTGCAGATGGTCCAACTTCTATTTTTATAGCCAATAGACTTGCACCGGATATGCTGGGTGCTATTGCTGTTGCGGCGTATTCATATATGGCACTGGTACCTGTTATCCAGCCTCCAATAATGAAGCTTTTAACAACAGAAGAAGAGCGTAAGATCGTTATGAAAACAGGAAGAAAAGTACATAGACTTGAAAAACTTTTCTTTCCTATACTTGTTTTAATGTTGGCTATTATGATACTTCCTGAATCTGCACCGCTTATAGGGGCATTTACTTTTGGTAACTTCGCCAAAGAGTCAGGTGTGGTAGACAGACTTTCAAATGAGATGCAAAATTCACTCATTAACATTGTTACCATTTTCCTTGGACTTGGTGTTGGTTCTAAACTGGCAGCAGATAAGTTCTTGGTTGCTGAAACTATGGGGATCATGGTTATCGGTCTTCTTGCATTTTCAGCAGGTACAGCGATAGGTGTACTTATGGCTAAACTTATGAATAAGTTTTCAAAAGAGCCTATTAACCCACTGATAGGAGCAGCTGGTGTTTCAGCTGTCCCAATGTCAGCCAGGGTCGTGTCTAAGGTTGGTTCTGATGCTAAACCAGGTAACATTCTTCTTATGCATGCCATGGGGCCAAATGTGGCTGGTGTTATTGGTTCCGCTGTTGCAGCAGGTGTATTGCTGTCAATTTTTAAATAAATTCTAAGTCTAAAGTGATATATTTCACTTTAGATTTACTTTTTAAAGTATAAGTCAAAAAATAATGTTTTTTGACTTATGCTTTAGCATAGAAATTACTTGTCTACAAAGAGGATACTATGAGTACTAAAACGCCCAACGGACTTGACAAACTTGGATTAAAAGACATCGGTGATGTTTACTATAACTTAAGTTACGATGAGTTGCAAGCGCACGAAGTAAAGAGTGGAGAGTGTAAAATCTCTACATCAGGCACAGCAATGTGTGATACAGGCATCTTCACGGGACGTAGCCCTAAAGATAAATATTTTGTCGATCAGGCACCTTCTAATGAACATATCGCCTGGGGTGACGTGAATGCTAAAATTGATAAAAAGATCTATGATGAACTTTTAGACCTTACTTTGACACAACTTTCGGGTAAAAATATTTATGTAACAGATGTATATGCAGGTGCAAGTGCTGCATCTAAGCGGTCTGTACGTTTTATCTCTGAAGTGGCATGGCAGGCACACTTTGTTAAAAATATGTTCATCCGTCCTACTGAGTCAGAACTTGAAAAGTTTGAGCCTGAATTTACTGTATATAATGCATGTAAAACTGTGAACGAAAAGTACAAAGAACACGGAATGAATTCTGATGTATATGTTCTTTTTAATGTTGAAGAGAATATTTCGATCATTGGTGGTACTTGGTACGGCGGTGAGATGAAAAAAGGTATCTTCTCTATGATGAACTACTGGTTGCCATTAGAAGGTAAACTTTCTATGCACTGTTCGGCAAATGTAGGTGAAAATGAAGATGTATGTCTTTTCTTTGGACTTTCAGGTACTGGGAAGACCACACTTTCAACAGATCCTAAAAGAGCACTTATAGGTGATGATGAGCATGGTTGGGATGACCATGGTGTCTTTAACTTTGAGGGTGGATGTTATGCAAAAGTGATTAATCTTGACCCAAGAAGCGAGCCGGAGATCTATGGTGCTATCGTTAAAGACGCACTCTTGGAAAATGTGGTTTCAGACGAAAATGGTCAAGTTGATTATGAGGATGGTTCTAAAACAGAAAACACACGTGTTTCTTATCCTATAGAACATATTGCTAATCATAAGAAAGACCTTCAAGCGGGTCATCCAAACAATATCATCTTTCTTTCTGCCGATGCCTTTGGAGTATTACCTCCGGTATCTAAGTTGACTAAAGAGCAGGCAATGTACTATTTTCTTTCAGGGTATACGGCTAAAGTGGCTGGTACGGAAAGAGGCATTACTGAACCAGTGGCTACATTCTCAGCATGTTTTGGTGAAGCATTCTTACCATTACATCCTACAGCATATGCAAAGCTTCTTGGTGAGAAGATAGATAAACATAATGTAAATGTTTATCTTGTTAACACAGGTTGGACAGGTGGTCCTTATGGTACAGGTAAACGTATGAGTATTAAAAATACCAGAGCGTGTATAGACGGTATATTATCGGGTGCTATCAACAATGTAGAATTTGAAACATTGGAGACTTTCAACCTTCAGATCCCTAAAACACTTGAGGGAGTAGAGACAAAAGTGCTTAATCCAAGAAATACTTGGGATAATAAAGAAGACTATGATGCGATGTTAGCAAAACTTGCAACTATGTTCAAAGAGAACTTTCATCGTTACGACGGTAATGGCGGAGAGTTTGATTATGCTTCAGCAGGTCCTCAAATATAAGGCTTATATCCACACATCATCGTGTGGGTAATAAGTAATACTTCGATAGAAACTAAATTCATATACCATTTCATTTACATTTAAAATAGTACATTAAAATTCAATAATAGATTCTTATATTGTTCTAAGTAATTTATACTACAATACAAAAAAACTTATTAAAAGGATGAAATATGGATGTAAATAAATTTAGAGCAATATGTAGACCAATTAGAATTGTAGTAGGTTCAGCACTTATCGGTTATGGTGTGTATTCAGGAATTCAATGGTTCTACCTTGGGTTTATACCACTTATTGCAGGACTTGTAAACTTCTGTCCGGCATGTATCATTACTAAAAAGTGTGATGTAAAGTAGGTCACCCCATTATACTTCCCGTCTTTTTGATGGGAAGGTACTATTTCTCACTTCCCCATTCTTTAATATCTTTTCACATTTAATCAAGTATAATTCTATCATCAAATCTTTTAAGGGAATATCATGGATAAACTTACCCAATATTTAAATGAAAATCACCATGATGAACTGCATCCTGCAGAGATAGCCAACCTTCTTAAAGATTTACCGGAAAAAAGTTTTAATGAAGCAGTTCAAGTTATACCTAAAGAGCTTATTGCGGATGTTGCGCTGGAACTTCCAGATAGATATTTTGAAGATGTTGTTGAATCTTTTACAAGCAAAGAGATAGCAGAGTCTCTTGCAGAACTTGAGTCTGATGATCAGACAGACTTTATGCAGGAACTTGAAGAACGTGATGAGGAGATGGCTAAAGAGGTCTTTGATGAACTAGACATTGAAGATCAGGCAGATATCTTACAACTGAAGCAGTATGAAGAAGATGAAGCGGGTGCGTATATGCAGATCGAGGTATATACAGCCAAATTAGAACAAAACGTGCATGATGTCATCAATGAGTTTGCGGAGCTGCGTAGAAAAGATGAACTTGAAAATGTAAGTTATCTTTTTGTGACAGATGATAAAAGTACTTTACGTTATGGTATTGGGCTGGATCACCTTCTTGTTTTTGACTTTGATGCTACACTACAAGAGAATATTGACAAGAACCCTGAAAAATACAAGACAGTTGTAGGAAATGATCATGATGATATTTCTGATATTGTGCAGAAGTTTCAAGAGTATGACCTCTTTTCTATGCCTATAGTTGATGACAAGGGGATCCTACTTGGGCGTATCACTTCAGATGATATTTATGATATTATCAATGAACAGGCAACGGATCAAATGTATCACTTGGCCGGAGTTGATGATGATGCGGAAGAAGATGAAGACATTTTTAAAGCAGGTAAGGTACGGGCAGTTTGGCTTGGAGTTAATCTTGTAACTGCTATTCTTGCCTCTTTGGTCATTGGTGTTTTTGAAGAGACTTTGCAGACCTATGTTGCATTGGCTATATTGATGCCGATCGTAGCTTCTATGGGTGGAAATGCAGGGACACAAAGTCTTACTGTTGTTGTACGTCAATTGGCTCTTGGTGACATTGCCCAGCATGATGCGTATAGAACGATTAAAAAAGAAGTCATTCTCTCTCTTGCAAATGGTTTCTTTTTTGCTATAATCATGGGTATAATAGCCGCAGTATGGTTTGATAAAGGGTTGCTTGGCGTAGTGATAGCACTTTCGATGGTTATTAATCTGTTGAGTGCAGGATTTTTTGGTTCTATGGTACCATTGTTACTTAAGAAAATGGAAGTTGACCCAGCCATTGGTAGTACAGTGATACTGACTACGGTAACTGATATTGTTGGCTTTTTTAGCTTTTTAGGTCTTGCGACCATCATTTTATTATAAGGATTATTTTACTTTAATGGACTTGTTACTTTTATATTTTTTTGGGGCGGTAATTATATCGTTTATCTGTTCTGTTTTGGAATCTGTATTGCTTTCAGTCAATATGCCTTATATCTCAGTGTTAGAAAAAGAACGACCAAAAGTGGGGGCACTGCTTAAATCACATAAAACCAATATCAATAAATCTATTGCATCTATTTTGATCTTAAACACGATAGCAAACACTTTGGGTGCAGCTGCTGTGGGTGCACAGGCAGAGAGTCTGTATGGTACTGGAGCAGTGTTCTATGTTTCTATTATATTGACCTTTGCGATACTGTTTTTATCAGAGATCATACCTAAAACAATGGGTGCAGTCTATTGGAAGTCTTTGGCACCATCTGCTGCATATGTTATACAGTTTTTTATCATAATCACTTATCCGATTATCCTCTTAACGCTTTTTGTGACCAACCGTATTAGCAAGGTTGATGAAGGCATCAGTCTCACTAAAGCAGAACTCATAGAAAGCACACTGATGAGTGAAGATGAGGGTGTCCTTGATGAGAAAGAGTCAGATGTTATAGAAAACATCTTACTGCTGGACAAGATAAAAATTGAAGAGATACTTACACCTAGAACTGTGGTATTTGGACTTGACGGTAAAAGAAGCATTAAAGATATTGTAGACAATGAAGCAGCTATTTTTAAATTTTCCAGAGTACCTGTTTATGATGGTGATATTGAAAAGATCACAGGAATCGTGATGACTAAAAAAATCTTTAAGCAGGCACTTCAAGATGATACTGTAACACTTGAAAGTATTCAAAAAGATATCTATAAGATCAATGAGAACATACCTGTTTCTCTGGCACTGGATCTCTTCATTAAGAAAAAAGAGCATATGTTTTTAGTACAGGATTCTTATGACCAGACTGAAGGTATTGTGACGCTTGAAGATTGTGTTGAGACTATTCTGGGTGTTGAGATAGTAGATGAGAGTGATTCAGATGCAGACATGCGTGAAGTGGCTAAACGTAAAATGCGTCTTAAGCGCAGATCTCAAAATACTGACTTACGTTAAACTGATGTCATTAGCCACACTAGGGTTAACCCCTGAAATACTCAAAGCCCTGAAAGAAAAAGGCTATGAGTCTGCCACCCCCATACAAAAAGCACTGATACCTGTCATGTTTACCCGTCGTGATATTATGGCCGGGGCACAAACGGGTACAGGAAAGACAGCAGGCTTTGCTCTACCCATACTTCAGGAACTCTCTAAAACTTTTGTGGAAGGAAAACATTACCCTAAAGCGGTTATCCTCGTACCCACAAGAGAATTGGCCAGACAAGTAGAGGCTTCTGTTGAGGCTTATGGAAAGTATCTTCCACTCAAAAGTATTGTACTTTATGGTGGTGCGAATCTTACTTCTCAAGCCAATAGACTTAAAAAGGGTGTTGACATTATTGTGGCGACTTCCGGACGTCTTTTGGAACATATCCATCAAAAAAATGTTAATCTTGAAAGTGTAGATTATCTGGTGCTGGATGAAGCAGATACTATCTTGGATATGGGCTTTGTGCATGAAGTTAGTAAGATACTTGAACATTTGCCGTCACGCAGACAAAATGTACTGATCTCAGCGACACTTTCTGGATCTGTCAAAAGACTGGCCGAACAGATATTGACGAAACCCAAACTGATTGAAGTAGACAGTATGGGTACATCGGCAAGTTCTGTAGAACAAATAGTGTATCCCGTAGAAAAAGAGAAAAAATTAGAACTACTCTCTTACCTCATAGGTTCTCGTAATTACCAACAGGTACTGGTCTTTGTACGAAAGAAAGAAGTCGCGGATGAAGTGACTAAAGAACTCAATCTCTCAGGGCTAAAAACAGCAGTGATACACGGAGGTAAAAGCTCAGGTGAACGAACAAGGGCTTTGGCAGGATTTAAAGAAGGGAAAATGCGTGTATTGGTTGCTACAGACATTGCTGCACGAGGGTTAGATATCCCTTCACTGGGGGTAGTGATGAACTATGATATCCCACACGTGACAGGTGACTATATACACCGCATAGGACGTACAGGAAGGGCAGGGGCTAAAGGGCTTGCTATCACGCTTATATCTCCATTGGAGATGGTAGCACTTAAAGATGTAGAAAAACTTATGGGAAAGGCCATACCTCAAGAGAGACTTGAAGGGTATGCGCCTAAAGTTATGGTCACACAA
>JAUVCL010000196.1 GCA_030595845.1 Campylobacterota bacterium | reverse complement strand
ACTGCAAAATGGTGAGAAGAAACCCAGTATAAGTACCTATGACAAACCTGAAGTTAATTCCGATGGAAGTACGACGATCTGGTTTGCTCCAGAAGCGCCTAAAGGTAAAGAGAAAAACTGGGTTAAAACGATCCCTGGTACGGGTTGGGAAATTATGATTCGTCTTTATGGTCCATTAGAACCTTTCTTTGATCGATCTTGGAAGCCTAATGATATAGTAAAAGTAAAATAAAAAAGGAGATAAAAATGAATATTATAATTAAAAAACTAGTAGTATCCATCGTATTAACTCTCTTTGCATCAAGCACATTGTTGAATGCACAAGAGCAGAAAAATTTACCAGATGCCAACTATTGTGGATATAAAATTATTCATCATATGTCAGCAGTTGTTGATCATATTGAAAAGTTTGGTTTTAACACTTTCGATAATCCACCTATGTCTGATTATCGTTCATTTGTTATCACTCCAGCACTTGATCACTTTTACACAAAAGCAGTTGCAGATGTTAGATTTGGTCCAGTGATTATTGATACACCTGCTAGAGATGATAGATACTCAAGTCTTGAGATATTTGATATGGAGCATCATGCTTCATTTGATACACTTACAGCCAAAGAAGGTGAAAGATTTGTTCTTGTTCATGTTGACTATAAAGGAAAACTTCCGAAGGGTACGGTTATTAGAACCAACTCTAATTTTCCATTTGTTTTTATTAGAACGCAAACATTTGCTTTTAAGGATGATAAACTTTCAAATATAATTCGCCATGATGCAAAAATATATGGAGTTTGGGAAGATGTAGACCTACCTAATGTTAAAGATACACAGGCTTTGATTAGATGGACTATAGCTAACTCCAAGCCATATCCACAAACAGAAGCACTTATGGCTGAAGCGGCTAGAATATATACTCCTGCTGTACATAAAGTAACATTCCAAAATCTAAAAGAATTTTTATCTTCTGGTGGTGTAAGTGGAAATGTAGGAATGTTTGAAGCAGTCGATGATCCAGCTGGTGGCATACCTAAAGTAAGAGCTGCAGGTACATTACTAGGACACCTTGGATTACCAGTTCATCATGCGTATTATCAACAGATTCCCGTAGATGCAAAAGGAAACAGACTCTCAGGTAAAAATGGAACTTTTGTTTTAACTTTACCATACAAGCCAGGTGTTGATCTGTTTTGGTCAGTGACTAGATATGACGCAAATACATTCTTACCATTAAACCCAGCCGACATTGGAAACAATGATATTCAAGCCTATAATGCTTTTAGCATTAAGCCTGATAAAAATGGAAATGTTACCTTTACTTTTTCTAAAAAAGACCCTAAAGATGGAACATATTGGATGCCCGTGTTAGATACTGGATATTATCTTATCGTGCGTTATTATGGCCCAACTAAGAGACTTAATGGAAATACAGCTAAAGATATTATCTATAAAGATACACCTCTTGAGAAGAAGTTCGAGACAGTGAAATTCTAGTAAAGGTAAGATAATTTTTTTTAAATTATTACTATCTCTGTCCTTTGCCCTTAGTCTTCAAGCTCAAGAGCATTACCATGCTGAGATCGATCACTTATTAGGCTATATCAAAAGTACCGAGTGTCAATACATCCGTAATGGTGATGCATACACTGGAGTAAAAGCAGTCGCACACATACAACGTAAATATAATTACTTTAAAGATGACATCTTCTCAGCTGAGGACTTTATACGTTTAAGTGCTACAAAAAGTACGATGTTTGGTTCTTTGTACTATATACAATGTCCAAATAAACCTGAAGTTGAAAGCGCGTCTTGGCTACTCCAAGAGTTACGTAAATTCAGACTTTCACACTAGAAGGAACATTATGTTAAAGTTTTTACTGTTTGTGATACTAATATTTATCACAGGATGTGGAAGTAAGCATATCGGTATAAAAGAGAGTAGGCCTCTTAGTCTCTCTACAGAGAGTTCTTCTAATCTCTATCAGTACGCTGAAGATAATGTCTCTTCCCATGTACCCAAAAGTGGTTTTTATCCACTCGAGCATCACCTAGACTCCATGGCCGCTCGGCTATTACTAGCTAAAGCCGCTAAACATCGTATCACTGTACAGTATTTCACTTTCTATGGAGATATTATTGGCACTGTCCTAACAAAAGCGCTTATAGATGCAGCAGATCGTGGCGTGCAAGTAGACGTTCTCATTGATGATATTGATATTTCTTATGACAATGTTGCTATAGGGCTTATCAATAGCCACCCTAATATTAAGGTTCGAGTCTTTAACCCTACTAACTCCAGACGCGCCTTGCACTACGTTGAGATGGGTATTTATCACGACACGGTGGGTAGACGGATGCATAATAAATCTTTTATTGCAGACAACTCCATGTCAGTGATAGGTGGTCGGAACATTGGTGATATGTATTTTGCTCTAGATAAAAAGAATTTTTTTGTAGATAATGATGTATTAGTAGTTGGTCCACTTGTAAATCAGATCAGTAATCAATTTGACTACTATTTTGGTAATGCTTACAGTGTGGATTTTGATGTGATAGCTAAAGGCAATATTGATGACATTGATAACCTCGTGGAAACATTTAATGCGCGTTTAAAAGGCGAGGGATACCTTCTACTTATAAAAGCGATGGAAGATCGTGAGTTCTACAAAGAGTTTCAACGCAAACAACTACATCTTTTCTATGGTTATGCAGAACTATTTTTTGATATGCCCCGTAAGGTTTATACGGATGTCAACAATACATCCTCGCACTTAAAGAGCCACGTTCCTAAAAAAATCTATGCTAAAAAACGATTTTACATGGTTTCTCCTTACTTCATACCCAATGAAAATATGATGCAGCGACTTCAAAAAATGCGGGGTGCCGGTGTAGACGTTGCAATATTAACAAATTCATTAGAGAGTTCAGACCAGACAACAGTATATGCCTACTACGCTGAGTATCAAAAGCGTCTGCTCTCTATGGGTGTTCGCCTTTACGAAATACATCCTTACGCCTTTGAAGAGTTGGTTCTAAATCAAAGTTACAATCTCCACAAAAAGATGCCTAAAGCAGCCTTGCACGCTAAAACAATTGTAATAGACAATACCTTATTTGCTATAGGTTCGGTAAATATGGATCCACGTTCACGAAATCTTAATACAGAACTTGTCGCTGTTATCAATAGTCCAGAACTCAATGCGTATGAAGCAGATTTCTTTAACATATTGACATCACCTGAAAATGCTTACGAACTTTCACTAGAATATGATGAAGACCATGAGGCTAAAGTGGTTTGGAAAGCTACTATAAAGGGTAAAGAACGCACTTTCTACAATGATGGCGATGCAAGTATGTGG
>JAUVCL010000194.1 GCA_030595845.1 Campylobacterota bacterium | reverse complement strand
GGTGGATAACCAAACTCAAACAAGATATGCTCAAGGTAAATGCAGACATCGGTGTATTGGTAAGTTCAGTGTACCCTAAAGATATGGACAGAATGGGCTTTGTAGATGGCATCTGGGTATGTAGTCTAGATGAGTTTAAAGGTTCAGTTTCCTTGCTTCGTGAGAGTCTCATACGTGTACACCAAACCGTACAAAAAGAAGACAACAAGTCAGATAAAATGACCTTACTCTACAACTACATGACAGGCAATGAGTTCTCGATGCAGATGAAAGCCATTGTAGACGGTTTCATGAAGATGCAAGAAGAACTGGAAAAAGAAAAACGTTCACTTATGGCTTCATGGAAGCGACGAGAAAAGACCATAGATGGGGTGCTTATGAATACGACTGAGATGTATGGGGCATTGCAAGGGATTGCTGGGTCTTCTGCTATTGTGCATATTGATGCTTTGGAGTTGGAAGCTCCTGAAGATGAGGAAGAAAGTTAAACTTGAGTTAGAATTTTACTTTATATCATTCCTTATCTTCGTAATGTAGCTACAAGTCTTTTTGTATGTAAAAGTAAATTAAGCGCTTCAGAAATATGTTTACATGTAAGATCTGAATTTAACAGAGCATCTTTGGCACATCCTTCATCACCCAAAATCGAAATACCTATAGCTGCTACTAGAAGCATCTCTTTATCATTGTTTCCATTACCCAATGCCACACAATGTTCTGCACCAAGGGCATTGATATATTGTGCTTTTTCTTTTGTATGATTAGGACTTGAAAGCACTTTAATCTTTGCATTGTACCCTTTTAACTGAGCATGAACACTTCCAAAAGTATCTGCAGTTATTACATGTAAAATATATTTTTTTGATAATTGCTCAAACAGTGCTTTGATTTCTGGAAGTACGGTACCATCTTGAGCGATTGTACCGTTATAATCACAGACAATCTCTGTAATTTTAAGTGTTTTAAAACTTGGTATCTCTATCATTTAATGCCTTGGTGCTATAATTTACACAAAGTATAACAAAAACAAGGTATGAAATGGAATCAGTTAAATTAACCGAATATAGTCATGGGGCTGGATGTGGATGTAAAATCTCACCAATGTTACTAGATGAAATATTACATACTACAAGAAAAGTATCTGTATATCCAGATCTTTTAGTCGGAAATTCTGACAAAGATGATGCAGCTGCCTTTGATCTTGGTAATGGAACTTCAGTTCTCTCAACCACAGACTTTTTCATGCCTATAGTAGATGATCCTTTCATCTTTGGACAGATCGCCGCTACCAACGCACTAAGTGATATTTATGCCATGGGTGGAAAACCTTTGATGGCTATCTCCATTTTTGGATGGCCTATTGATAAACTTTCAGCTGACGTAGCAAAAGAGGTCATTGATGGTGGACGCTCTATATGCGAAGAAGCAGGTATACCACTTGCTGGCGGACACTCTATTGACTCTCCTGAACCTATTTTTGGTCTTGCAGTTACGGGATTGGTTGAGAACAAACATCTTATGAAAAACTCCAACGCCAAAGAAGATTGCCATATTTTCTTAACAAAGCCTCTTGGAATCGGGATCTTATCAACAGCGCAAAAACAGAAAAAAATTGAAGATGGTGATATTGATCCTGCCATTAAAGCGATGACAACGCTAAATAAAATTGGCGCCGACTTAGCCAAGCTTGATGGTGTTATAGCTATGACGGATGTTACAGGCTTTGGTCTTTTAGGTCATCTCGTTGAAATCTGTGAAGCAAGTAAAATCAGTTCTGAAATTTATTTTGATAAAGTGCCTCTACTTCCTAATGTGGAAAAATACAGACAATTAGGCTGTATTCCGGGGGGAGCTAAAAAGAACTTTATGAGTTATGGCTCTAAAATCAGTGAAATGACGCAACAACAGCGTGAAATTCTTTGTGATGCGCAAACTTCTGGTGGTTTGCTTATTATGGTAGAAACAAGAGCATTAGATAGTTTTATGGAATTTACAAAGCAAAACGGTTTACATCTGGACAGCATTGGTAAAACAATTTTAAAAGGTGAGTATGTAGTTGAGATTGTATAAATGATAGAACTTCCACAAAGTGATGATTTTAAATCCATTGTTTTAAAGAACATTCCGCTTATAGATGTAAGGGCACCTGTTGAATTTCAAAAAGGTGCTTTTAAAAACGCCGTTAATTTACCCCTAATGAATAATGAAGAACGTCATCTCATTGGGATCAAATACAAAGAGAAAGGCAATGCAGAGGCTGTAAAGTTAGGTCATGAACTTGTGAAAGAGGATGTTAAAAATAAGCGTGTAAAGATGTGGCTTGATTTTAAAACCCAACATCCAGATGCTTTATTGTACTGTTTTAGAGGTGGTCAACGCTCTAAAATATCACAAGAGTGGATGAAAGAATCTGGAAAAGACATTGTACGCTTAAAAGGTGGTTATAAAGCCTTTAGAAGCTATTTAATGCAAGAGACAGAAGACTCGATCAAACATTTTAAACCCATTATACTAGGTGGTCGTACAGGTTCTGGAAAAACCATACTTTTAAAAAATATTAAAAACGCAATAGATCTCGAGGCTTTAGCTAACCATAGAGGCTCCTCTTTTGGCAGAAAAATCACAGCACAACCCACGCAGATTAATTTTGAAAATGCTCTTGCTTATGATTTAATTCAAAAATTAGACAGAGGCTTTAAAAAACTTTTTTTTGAAGATGAGGGTAAATATGTCGGAAGTGTGTATATCCCAAAAGCATTTGCGGAGTATCTTTCTTCTGCACCGATAATGATACTTGATACACCTGATGATGAACGCATAGAGATTACCTTTGATGAGTATATTGTTCAGGCCCAAAAAAGTTATAAGACGCTCTTTGAAAAAGATTTCATCAAAGAATGGATTAAAGATATTCAAGAAGCTATGAAGCGCATTAGCAAAAGACTTGGGTTAGAACGATATAAGATAGTTTGTAATTTATTTGAAGATGCTTTAGATGAACAAATGAAAAATAATTCATTCCATCTCTATAAAGTCTGGATAGCTTATCTTCTCAAAGAATATTATGATCCAATGTATGATTATCAGATACAAAAAAATGCATCTAGAATATTATTTAGAGGGAATAGTGAGGAAATTATCTCCTACATTCAAAATCACTCTATGGATTTCTTATAATAAGCTATGAATCTATAATTCGAGATTTTGGTATTTATATGATTCGGTAGTAGGGTCGGTAATCTTATAGAAAATCAATAAACCATCATAAATTGTATGCAATCCAATCCTAAAGTGAGTGCTGCTATGTTGGCTGAGATAGTGGGTATTTCTAAGAGGAAGGTGGTGGAGAATGTGGTGAAGTTGAAGTTTGGGTTGATAGAGAGAATTGGCGCTACTTGTGGGTATTGGGAGGTGAGGGTATGATGAATGAAAGATAGCATTGTCATCACACTAGACCTTTATAGTTTTGAACTCATTCCC
>JAUVCL010000067.1 GCA_030595845.1 Campylobacterota bacterium | reverse complement strand
AAATATCAGTAGTTCTTTTTCAAGTTTTTCTTTGTAGCCCTCTAAAAAATCAGATGCTTCAAACTCCTTCACATTACCTTTCTCCAACATCAATTCTATCTTCTCTTCAGCAGTGTCTTCATCCTCAAGAATATCGAAGATATTGATCTTTGAACCCAAGAGAACCTTATCGTCTTCAAACATTTGGATGAGACCTCTTAGGTGGTTCTCTTGACGACCTAGTGTTGTTTTAAATGCATGAAACGAACTCTCAAAGCGTTTTATGAGCATATTTCTCATTAAGTTTGCTAGTTCTAGTGAACCTCTTTCAAAGATATTTTCACTTACTTTTCCATACTTTACACGAGACTTTGGCTTGATGTACCCTAAAATTTTATAACGTTCATACTGTAATTCTGAGGTCAAGATTTTAATAGTATCAGAGAATGTTTTTAAAAGAGACCCACTCATCTTATAGGCTATCTCTTCAATTGGCTCTACATCTGGAATACTAAGCCCTTGTTCTTCAATATCCTTAGCATACATATCATGTGTTTGTATGTCTGTTCGTGTACGTCTTACCATTACTTCACGCAGTATGGATTCACGAACCCTTAATGAAAGTGCTTTAAGTTTTACTATGTCAATAGGCTTATCATCTTTACTTGGAGTAATGATCTCTTTATACTCTTTATCTATTTTGGCAAAAAAAGTTTCAAGGTTAGGATAGGACGCTATTGTTGAATTTCTTTTATCTTGAAATAGATAGAGTTGATTGGCAATATCCATTGGTTTATTGTTTAGTGGTGTAGCAGAGATTAGAATCACTTTTTTCTTATACTTCACCTGCTCTTTACAAATACGTTCAAGTTCTTCATATCTACTGGTAGCATAGTTCTTAAACTTATGAGACTCATCTATGATAACCAAAGAGTATTTTGCTGTATCACGAATGCTTTCCAGTTTACCTAGAGACATAATGTCATAATGACGAAGCGTACCTATCTCAAACTTTTCAAAAGTCTCTTTCCACTCTTTTTGTATAGATGGAGGAGCAATAACAAGCACTTCTCCCTGAATATCAAACAGAAGCTTTTTGACAACCATTGCGGCAGTCACCGTTTTACCAAGACCCACTACATCTGCTAAAAAAAAGCCATTATGCTTTTTTATTTTTGAGAGTCCTTCTGTCACGGCATCTAGTTGATAGGCTAACTTCATATAACCATGTGGTAGATTCCAAACAACATTTGGATCATAATCAATACGGTCATCAAAATGCTCTATAAGGAACTTCAAATACAGTTCATAGGGTGTTACTTCTTTTAGATGAGACTTGACTTTGATGCTATCTACATCTTTGTCTGTAATCTCTATAGCACCTGCCCATAAATTATTGAACTCCTCTAATGCAAAACCTATATCATCACTATCTCTAAGCTCTACATTGAACTCAAAGTTTTTAGAAAGTCCATTTTCTGAAAGGTTGGATGAACCTGTAATCACAGAACCTCTATAGTCAATATTACCATCATGTTTTTTTATCTCATTTTCACGAAGAATATATATTTTGGAGTGGATATTTTTCTCAGGAGATATACGGATTTCAATCTTTTTCTCTGCCAACATTTGAGCGAACAAAATAACACTCTCATCTACTTCTTGAGAATAGGACTCTTTGTTAAGCCCTTCTAGTTGTTCCGCTACAAAAGTACCACTCATCTTTTCAAAATCCATTAGATTTAGTTTTACACCAGCCTCTTTTGCTTCAAGTGTTAACCTATCAATATTGATACCAACCAAGATGCGCCCATGAGTAATATCTTTTAAAAGGGTTGCTATTTTAGTAAATCCACTGATACGAAAATACCCTATAAGGAATTCTAAATGTGTGATCCCCTTATAATGCGTCAGTATATCTTTAAGACGATTTTCTAAAGTATTATTATCACGATTTGTAAAAAATTTTGAACTCACGATATCTTCCCTGTTAGCAATAAATCTATTATAGATATTTTACCATAGTGAACTTTGAGGGATGAAGTATATTAACAAATACTATTTATACTTCACCAAGACTACATTTTAATCTTACACTTTATTCCTAGGGTCAAGTACCCTCTGGATACGGTCAGAGAAAAGGTTTGCGGCTAAAACCAAAATGAACATAAATACAAATGCAGAAAAGAGTGACCACCATACCATCGGTTCTCTTGCCATTTCAAGTCTTGCCTGGTTTATCATGTTTCCCCAACTATGCATGGTTGGGTCAACCCCTACACCGACATAAGAGAGTACCGCTTCAGCCAGAACCAAACCTGAAAAGTCCAATACCACAGAGATAAGGATGATATGCATGAGATTAGGCACAATGTGACGACGGATAATAGTCAATTTACTCACCCCAAAGGCTTTTGCGGCTGTCACAAACTCCATTTGAGAGATCTTCAGTGTCTCTGCTCTAAGCACTCTACATAAACCTGTCCATGAGGTAATACCAAGGATCAAAATAAGGAACAATAAACGCAGATCTGAGCGTTCAAGGGTAGTTTCAAACCATGTAGGGTTGTTATCCATCATCACCTGCATGGAGAGTACACCTGCAGCGATAAGTAGCACACCCGGGATGGAAGAGAGTGTTGTATAAAGATACTGTATCACATCATCTACCCAACCGCCAAATAGTCCCGCACTCACTCCCAATATCACTGCTACAGGTAACATAATAACTGTTGTGAGTATACCTATAAGTACACCAGTACGTATGCTCTTGAAACTTTGATAAAGTACATCACCCCCTACCTTATCTGTACCCAACACATGGTAAGAATAGCTAAGCATATAAAGCCAAGTGAATGTCACGACTAAAAGTATGAACGTCCCATAAGCAGTACGCCATGCTAAGTCACTTTCTCCACGCCAAATCTCTTGACATGCAAGTATAAACCTTGATCTCTCTCTCCACCATATATGTATGGCAACAATCAACAGGCTCAACATCAAGCCTATACCTAGAGCAAGTAGCGACTCTTTCATGAAATCATCTTTTGTGGAAACATATTTTAAAGGAAGGTAGACTTGTTTGGTGATACCCTCATCATCTACCACGATAGAACTTGCATACTCTGCCGTAGCAAAAGGTGCTGAGTAGGTACGTTCTGTATTTTGGATGTTGTGTTCAAAGATCAGGTCAAGAAGCGAGACCATTTCAACTTCATACTCGACAACCTGACTCTTCTGTGATTCAAGAGGCAGTGCCAGACGCAAATGTATCGAGTCTAGCAAAGTAAACAGTAGATAGAACAGAAGTACAACAGAAGAAGCCATGGCTATACTTGATTTGAAAATCGTATGCCAGATTTTTTTGACTTGCGGGTTATGTGAGATCACCCATGACCATAGCAGCAGTGCGATCACCAATCCCCACACCAACATATCTGTCCAGAGCATTACCAGTTTCATAATTTCACCCTCGGATCAAAAAGTGTATACGAGATATCTGTGAGGATCAAACCAATAATATAAAGTACCGAACCTAAAAAGACCATCGCTTTGACGATGGCAAAGTCTTGTGAATTAATGGCATCGATCGTATATGAACCTAGTCCGGGAATACCAAAAAAGGATTCCATAATAAGACTTCCCATAAACAGAGAGGGGATGATCACGACCACCCCTGTCAAAATAGGAAGCATCCCATTACGTAGAACATGTCCGAACAACACTTTGATCTCAGAGAGGCCTTTAGCCCTTGCAGTACGTACATAGTCCTGATTGATCTGTTCCAAAAAGATACTTCTGTACCAACGTACTCCTGAACCTATGCCTGCAAAGACACCTATCATCACAGGTAAGATGATGAACTTCACACCATCCCATCCACTCTCATAACCCGATATGGGTACCCAGTGCCATATTTTAGAGAAGAGTACTTGCCCTGCAATGATATAAAAAAGTCCAGAGACTGACATGATCATCACAGCGACGATCATCATACTTGTATCTAACATGGAACCTCTAAAAAGCACCAAAAGCAGTGCCAGAGAGATGTTAGTTATGAGTGCGATCATAAAGGTAGGCAACGCTATCGAAAAACTGGGCATCATACGTTCTTTGATATCTGCACCTATGTTACGGTTACTGTCTGAAAAACCAAAATCAAAGGAAAAGAGTTTAAGTGACTCATGTACAAAAAGGGTGTCAGACACTTGTGCAAAACCTTCTGCTTTGGTATTGATAAACAATGGTTTATCATATCCTCTCTCTTCTTTCCATGACGCTATAAGTTCAGGTGTTACCTGTTTGGCTCCAAGTTGTGCTCTTGCCATATCATCCGGGCTGTTGACCATAAAGAACAACATAAAAGTAATGAGATTCACACCTATCAGTATAGGTATTGCATAGAGTAACCGTCTAATGATATAGGCTAACATGCGCCCTGCTCTTGACAAATCACTCTGTTTTGTCTGTTTCTATAAATACGACGAAGTGAAAAGATCATAAGTAGTACGAGTAGTGCTATGATGATCAACGGTGTGACCACAGGCTGATTCCACTCTTTTTGTTTTTTGATTCTCAAAGCAGCATCTATACGTTTATACTTCAGTGTATTGTTTGCCATGGCATGGGGAATGACATTACGGTACCAGGCATGAGATAAGGCCAAAGATTTAGGATGAATACCCCATACCCAGGGTGCATCCTCTCTTGAGATCTTTAGCATTTGACGAATGATATCCATTCTTTGAGGCGTATTCTTCATCGTTTTCATTTTTTCAAAGAGTTTGTCAAACGCTGGATTTTTATAATTTGAAGAATTAATCCCTGCCCCATTGGTATCGACAGAAGCATTTGCTCCATAAAGTAAAAAGAGAAAGTTCTCCGGATCAGGGTAATCTGCATTCCAGCCCCATGAAAAAAGTTGTGTTTTGCCTTTACGTACTTTATCTTGAAAGCGGTTATAGTCCGTAGCCCGTATCACAAGCTGTATACCCAAAGTATCAAACTGTTTCCGATACCAATCCATCAAAGCCCTGTTATCCGGACCAGTGGCCGCGGTATCATAATGAAGTTTTAAAGGTTTACCTGTTTTCGTCGAAATACCATTGGGATACCCTGCTTCTGCTAACAGTTGTTTAGCAAATGCCAGTGATCTGCGTACATGTTTACCATCAACCCAGTCATAGACTACAGTATTTGCACCCTTTTTTCCCTCTTCATATCCAAAAATACCGGGAGGTATTGCACTTTGTGCTGCCATCCCTCTTTCATTCATAAAGATAGAAATGTACTCTTCCTGATCAATAGCAATACTAATGGCTTGTCTCAATTTTTTAGAGGACTCTGTATAACCGCCTACTATAGGATCTACCATATTAAATGCCAGATAAAAAGTGGAGGGTTGCACAGATCCTATAAGTGATATGTCCTTTTCCTGCATCTCTTCACTTAAGCCCATAGTACCTGAGGAAGATATCTGTACGGCTTGATCAAATGCTTCAGAACTGATACCTGATGCATCATAGTACCCTTGTAAAAACTTGTTCCATAAAGGGATACTCTCTTTTTCCAAAGAGTAAATAACCTCATCAATAAATGGCAATTTTTTCTCTGCATCCTCATGATCTGAAGCAGGATATGTTTCATCGTGAAAATTTGGATTTTTCACAAGACGCATCTGTTTATTTGGATTGTTCTCTGCCAAATAATAGGCTCCTGTGCCTACAGGATACCAGTTGAGTGTAAGGTTTTTCGACACTAAGCCTTTTTGCTGATAAAAGAGATCTGCCTCCCAGGGGATAGGTGCAAAGAAGTTCATCGTAAGCCAATAGAGAAACTGCGGGTATTTTCCATTTATCTCTATCACCAGAGTAGTATCACCTAAAATTTTTACGCCTGATATATCATACGCTCTCAGATCAAGTACTTCCCCTTCTGATTTCTTCTCTTTAGCAACCTTTGTAATATCATCTGAAAATGTTTTTAAGCCCACAATATACGTTTGCATACTGTCCAAAATAGGAGAATGGTTCTGTCTTACTCCCATACGTTTAATGGCATAAGCATAATCTTCTGCCAGTAAATGACGTGTAGTCTTCTGTCCAAAATCATCTAATGACTCTATCTTTTCTAAAGCTTCTTCGCTCAACGAAGCATAGAGTAAATGATCTTTTGCATCTTTTACAAAAGCCGGATGGTCTTGATATCGGATATCTTTTCGAAGCTCCAAACGATATTCACTGTATACTACACGCTCATCATTTTCGTCCACTTCCTGTCTCTCTTTGTCCAGATATCGTATCGTTGGCATTTGAGTAAGGGTAAGAGGCTCAAGTTTATAGGGTCTTTGAAGATAATTGTATTGTAGTGGAGGTTCATAGATCTGACCGATAAATGCCCATTCATTTGCATTGTAGGAAACAACAGGGTCCAGTCTTTTAGGAGAGAGTGAAAAAGAAGTAAAAAGCGTATTTGAAGCACTCTTCTCCTCACTATGAGGGTTATTCCAAACACCTGAATGGAGGGGAAATAGCACCATCATAAATAAAAAAACGTTTTGAATGATCATTTTCATATTTTTGATAGTATGCCTTAGTGTGATTTCCTCATATTATAGCTAAACTTTATTTTTGAACCTTGTATTGAAGGTTAGAACCAAACATTAACTCATCAAAAGTTCTGTCCAATGCTTTACTTTTAAAGTTTTGTGTCACAAGTTCTTTTTGGAACCGTACATAATCACCTACCTTTACCTCTGTTCTATTCACTGCTACCCAAAATGTTGCTTCTGTGTGTTCTTTGACTTCCAAGTAAGAGTATGCGCCTCCGTGTTCTATAGAAACTACTTCACCCTGATAATAGGGTTGAACGACGGCTGTTGCATTGGTCTCTACACTTTGATTTACATCTTGTGCCTGTACTGCCATACATGCCAGTGCAATAAGTAAATATATTTTCTTCATTGTTTTCCTTTAGTTAATTTGCGTTTGGGATATGCCATAGCAAATATCACTATCACTATCCCACCTGTAATATATACCCAATCTGGAATGGGTACTGGGTCACCCGTAGCATAAGAATGCATCCCTGCCAAATAGAAGTTCACACCAAAATAAGTCATAAGTATAGACGAGAAAGCAAGCACAGAGAGTACGGCAAACAAATAAGGTGTATAGATTTTTTTCATCAATCTCATATGCAATACCATCACATAGACCAAGATAGAGATATACGCCCATGTTTCCTTAGGATCCCAACCCCAGTAACGTCCCCATGACTCATTTGCCCAGATACCTCCTAAAAAGTTTCCGATCACTAAAAGAGTTAACCCTAAAACGAGTGCTACTTCATTGATATATGTAATATTTTGAATATGCACATCCATATGAAGGCGTTTTTTCCCTCTAAACATAAAAAGTAAAAGTGTAATAAGTCCAAGTATGGCACCCACTCCAAAAAACCCGTAACTGGCAGTAATAACAGAAACATGTACAGAGAGCCAGTAAGATTTAAGTACAGGCACGAGACTGGTGATTTCAGGGTCTATTTCTCCCAAATAAGCTGCAAAAATGAAAATCCCCGCCATAATAAAGGAAGCACTCAATGCAATGGTAGACTTTCGCAAAAATACAACACCCGATAAAATCGATGCATAGGCAATATACACCATCGTTTCATAGGTATTAGAAATAGGCGCATATCCGCCTATATACCATCGTACCCCTATACCAAAAGTGTGTAATGCAAACAGAACAAAAGCTAAAGATGTAACCAATGTTTTAATTTTATCACTTATCAGTCTATTGGTGAACATTGAACTTACACTATAGATAAGAAGCAGTAGTCCAAATAACAAATAAGCTAATGAGAGTCTAAAAAAGAGTGAAGTTTGATTAAACCATACTTCTACATCCAGTGTCTGCTGATCAGGCATCACACGCTTACCCATCTCTTTCTGATACGCACGGATATCTTCAACATAAGGCAAACCCTTATGGTAGTTTCTATTATATGCAGCATCCAACAAACGACTTGTGCTTCTTTTCACCTGACTATGGTCGACCATTGAAAACATTGTTTTAAAATCTACCCATTTATTGCGTTCATTCTTCGGTAATGGGAATAGTGTGAGCAATACACCCCGGTAAGACATAAATGCAATATTTAATCTTTCATCTGCACGTATAAGATCCCGCTCATATGTTCCACGTTTTGAGGGGACTAAAGCACTGGCTCGCTCTACCTCTTTTGTGAGTTTATACGTAGCATTCGTATCAAAAAAGTCTGTAAATTTCACTAATTTTTGTGTATCCTCTACACCTAGAAGTTTTCTAAGTTTAGGTGTTTTTATACGAACAATGTTGACTTTTTTCCATAATCCTGGACGAGAGAACATCCCCAATACCACTTGATTTGCATCCATACCTTCCCATGTACTTCTTCCTGTAAGCTTATTAAGTACTTCACGGTTTTGTGTATCCAGTGGTTTCATTCGACCTACCGGCCCTTGCACGACTAAGCTACCAAAAGCTGTAGCTAAGACTTTAGAATTCTCTCTATGTTCTTGTAGATAGCTCTCTACATAATCACTATAGCCTGCATAAGAAGGTGTCTGCAGACTCATCCAAACCAAAGGCAACAATAATGTAGCAATAGGCATCTTTTTAATTTTACGGATCAAGAACTGAAATCGAGACTGTTTGTCAAAAAGATTTAAAATCAGTCCTAAAAACAATAGTGTATACCCTATATAAGTTACTTCAACCCCAGGGTCTTTATTGACAGAAAGTTTGGTTCCTTTTTCATCACTGTCATAAGAAGTTTGAAAAAACTTATATCCTCCATAATTTAATGTGTGGTTCATATAGACTTCACTCTCAAATGTATGGTCATTCACTTCATCTATCACCTTAAGTTCTGAATAAAATTCAGAAGGTGATCTACTTCCAGGATAGCGCGTCAATGTAAACTCTTCGAGTGCAATATAAAAAGGTGTTTCAACTTGCTCTTCGCCGATCACAATAATATTTGATTTTTCACCCTCTCTTATATGCATCATACCATCAAGCCCAAAATAGTGTGTCAATGCTGCACCAAATAAAATAATAATAAAGGAAACATGAAAAAGTGTGCGTGCCTTCACACGATACATTTTCGTTTTATCTATGACAGCAATAAGATTTAAGGAGATTAGAAACAGGCTAAGCTGATACCACCAGGCATTATAGACTAACTCTTTTGCACGTACAGTCCCAAAATCATTTTCTATAAACGTTCCTACAGCAGCACCAATAGCTAAGATAAGGAGTAGTACAAGCATTGTCTTATACGAAGTGACCATTTTATATAACACAAAATGCCTTTTTATTATGATTTTTGTATACATTTAAATATAAAGAAACCTCTACGTTTTTTTCTTTATATTTAAATGTACTACTTAGGGCATCATGCCCTAAGTAGCGTATAGAACATCTTATTCTAATACAAATATGATGCTGATGTTGTATCAAGATCCTTACGAGAATCCATATTTAAGTTACCTTTTGTAACCGCCTGTTTATACCACTCTTGTTCGAGTTTTGCTTTAAATGATTTTTTCGCTGCTACCAGTTTTTCCAAAGGAACACCTGCTAGTGACTGCGCATTTGGCTTATTTGAAAAGTCAGGAGCTATAAAATCAACCACACCATGTTTTGCAAGAATACCAACAAGTTTAATTCTGGCTTGCATCGCTGATTCATTCGCAACGGCTAAAAGTCTCAATGTCTCTTCTGGAGCATGGAAGAATGCTGGGTGAGATGCAACGGCATAATCCCATTTCCACTGACCAGATCTAATATCTGCACGGACACCTTTTAATTCATCATCGGTTGCACCAGCTTCCATTGCTTTTGCAGTTTCAAGGTGGGCTTTTGCCAAGTTATCCATAGCAAGTTCATGAAGTTGATCTTTTCTTTTATATTTCTTAAGAACGATACCTCTTAATTTACTCTCACTTTCTCTGTGACAAGGCATACAAGATCTTGCCATTGTATCTAGTGGATTTTGTAATTGGTGATCAGAATATTTCACAGAACCTTCTTGCGTATATGGCATGTGACAATCTGCACACGATACACCTTTTTGAGCATGA
>JAUVCL010000136.1 GCA_030595845.1 Campylobacterota bacterium | reverse complement strand
ACGCGGTCCACTCTAACCCTACCTCTTCTATCAAGCTCTTAGCTTGATGCATGGTATTGTTTTGGTGAGGAGTAGTGTGTGTTTTTATTATTTTACTTTCGTTCATACCCTCAAGAGCTATTGTCTCTCTTTTATGATCTTCTATTGAAAATATATTGGGGAAAAGGGGGCTTAGAAATAGGAGTAGTTCATTTTTAAGAGCCAATGATTTTATAGGCTTTATGACAACCATTGTATACTCATCGAGCGTTTCTATTTCAAGATTTAATTTGTATTTTTCCTGTAATGCTCTGGTTTTGGAATTGCCAATAAAGACCATTTTTAACTTCAACAAATGCATCTCTGTGGTTGTACTATTTTTGTCACCACTGACCATGAGTTTTTCAGAAATATCTTTACTCAACAACATTGTCAAAGAAAATAATATTACTAGCATTAATCGCATACATGAAACCCTTATAATATTATCTTATAGCGTATACATAAATTATAGTGTAACCTACCTTATAGTGACTATGGTATAATACAAAAATTTAATGTAAAGAGGTCATAATGTCCACCTTAAGCACATATCCAGATAAATTTGATGAACTTAAAGCACAGGTGCGTAAAGCTGGTTTATTGGAGCGTGTCCCTGTCAGGGGCACAATAGAGATGATCGCTGTTCTTCTCTGTATCATCATCGCTCTTGTCACTGCTCCTTTATGGAACCCTATTCTACTCGGTCTATTTTTAACCTTACTCTTTACACGTTCTGTTTTTGTGTCTCATGATCTCCTGCACACACAATATTTTAAAAATAAATCCCTTTCTAAAAAACTCTCTTACCCTTTTTCAGCATTCATACTTTCAAATTCATCTTCATGGTGGGATTACAAACACAATGTCAACCACCATACCTACTGCAATATTATAGAAAAAGATGAAGACATTCGTGCACTTGACGGTGCTTTTACAGCGAACAAAGGTGATAGTCCTTTTATTAGAAAGTATAAACATCTCATATTTTGGGGTGCAATGTTCTTTATGTTCCCTGCATTTATAGCACAATCATACAGCTTTGTTATCAAACGAAAACTTTGGGGTGAATTTTCACTGATGCTATTACATTGGCCACTTATCTGGGGAACACTACTCTATCAAATAGGTGCATTGGACACACTCATCGTTGCAGTGACTTTAAATTTTGTACTCTCTCCATGGCTTTCTTTTGGTTTTATTACCAATCACCTGGGATGCGAAACATTTACTGAAGAAGAAGCGAAAGATTTCTCCTGGTTAGAACTACAGATGAGAGGAAGCCGTTCATTAAAAGGTGGTTTTTTAGTGCATTGGTTCTATGGTGGGCTCAATACACAAATAGAACACCATCTTTTCCCCAAGGCACCTCGTTTTAGCCTCTTGAAAGTCCAAAAGATCACAAAAGCATTTGCTGAAAAATACAATATCCTCTATTTTGAAACAACACCGGTAGGGGCCTACATACAGATCAATGATGCAATCAAAGAGTATTAAGTAAAGATCTTACTCTTTCTCTTTGGATGTTAACATTTGAAGGTATAAGTTTTCTACTTTACCTCTTGCCCAAGGTGTTTTACGTAAAAACTTTAAACAAGATTTGATACTGGGGTCATATTGAAAACAGTTTATATTAATAAGCTGTCCCAGGAGTTCCCATCCATATCTTTTTTCTAACTCTTCTAATATCTGCTGAAGCTTTATACCATGCATAGGGTTGTTTTTATGTTCATCATTTGTCATATGACATCATACCATCTCTTGCCAAGAAAAGATTTTAAATAGTTTTTTAAACATATCATCCAAGGGTGCCTGTATGATAATATTTTTCTTACTTAGAGGATGTACAAATTCTACTCTGTTAGCATGCAATAACAGTCTGTGGCATTCAAACTTTTCTCGATATAACCTGTTATGTTCACCTCTACCGTGTTTAGTATCTCCTATAATAGGATGAAATATATGTTTCATATGTCGTCTGAGTTGATGTTTTCTTCCTGTTTTTGGCCGTAATCTAAGCAATGAATAACGAGCTACAGGGTAACGACTCACTGCGTAAGGCAACTCCACAATCCCAAGACGAGTATAAGCAGTTTGTGCCTCTTGTGCTTCCTTGGTAATGCCCAATTTTTTTTGTTCTTTAGTGTCCAACATCTGCTTGAGAGGATGATCAATGAACATCTCATCATCAGTATACCCACGTACAATAGCTACGTACTCTTTTTGTACTTCTGAGCTACGAAAAAGCAGCGACATCATTTGCGACACCTCTGAGTTCAAAGCAAACAACAAGACGCCTGAGGTAGGTTTGTCCAAACGATGCACAGGATAAACATATTGTCCTATCTGGTCACGCAGAAGTTGTAAAGCAAACCGGGTTTCATGTTTGTCTATAGGTGATTTATGTACCAGTAATCCAGAAGGTTTATTGATCGCAATAATATCGGCATCCTGATAAAGAATTTCCAAAAGGTTTGTTTCTGTATTATCCATAGTGGATTATATGATATAATTCTAGAAAAAAAGGACTGCTTTGGCTATTAACATCGTTGCACAAAATAAAAAAGCCAGACATGATTATGAAATACTGGAAAAGTTTGAAGCAGGTATTGTACTTGCCGGTTCTGAAGTCAAAGCACTTCGTGCCAAGCGTGCCAACCTAGCAGATGCTTTTTGTCGTTTCATACAAGGTGAACTTCACATCATGAACGCACACATTGCACACCTGGAGACAACCAACAGAAACTATACCCCCGATACAAGAACACCAAGAAAACTGCTTTTACATAAAAAACAGTTGGAAAAGCTCTACGTCAAGGTCCATAAAGACGGATTGACCATCGTGCCACTTATGATATACTTTAATGAACGTAACTTTGCAAAAGTTAGTATTGCTCTTGCAAAAGGGAAACAAGTGCATGATAAACGTGCCGATATGAAAGCAAAAACACTCAACCGTGAAGCGCAGCAAGCGATGAAAGATAGGAGTCACTAATGCAACTTTCCACCTACCTTGAACCTTTTAAAAGTGCTGTTTTAGGAACAATAAGCGGAAATGGCTATCCTTTCTCTTCTTATGCACCCTTTTATTATGATGGACTCTCTATCTATATTTTCATTTCAGATATTGCTACACATGCCAAGAACATGCAACAAAGAGCTAAAGCCTCTGCATTTTTCATAGAAGATGAAAGTCAAACCCAGCAGATCTTTGCAAGAAAACGTATCTCTTTACAGTGTGATGTAAAGTCTATCTCTAAAGATGATGCTTCATTTGAACCGATCATGGAAGCCTTTGTATCAAAACAGGGAGAGACACTCACTATGCTCATGGGCATGAACGATTTTAACCTCTATGTATTGACTCCTATCTACGGAGAAGCAACCTTTGGTTTTGGGGAAGCCTATAATATAGGAGGAGAGAAGATGAATGAACTTGTCACAAGAACAGATGACAGTGGACATAAATAAATACCCACCTCAAACTATTTTGCAGCCTTTCTCTTTTCTCTCAACCGTGCATAAGAAGAAGAGTAAGTTGTCTCTTTTTTGTTCTTTACTTTCTCTTTACGTTTATTTAAAAGCTTCGTATGACTGTTTGGTATGAGTAGCCTAGTTTGCTTTAAACGTTTCCATGCTGAAACTTTTTGATAGCCTATAAAACGATAAATACTTCTT
The DNA here is from genome assembly GCA_030595845.1 of Campylobacterota bacterium. Taxonomy (GTDB): domain Bacteria; phylum Campylobacterota; class Campylobacteria; order Campylobacterales; family Sulfurovaceae; genus Sulfurovum. Next base: position 1,641 of record JAUVCL010000136.1, on the reverse strand, counting down.
TGTATCTTTTTAGCCAACCATTTTAAAAATCTTTTTACAGGAATATGAAATATTTTTTCCAGAAAAAACTCTAACCCTTTAAAGAATTTCATAAAAAAGTTAGAAATCTTAGCCAAACCTTTTGCTAAAAAAGGTACTTTTTCCATCCACGACAATATCCATGTAAAGATCACGACCTCCACAATAGGTGCGATCCAGCTCCCCCATAAATAATCTGTAAAAAAATAAACTATCGCCGTGCCCGCTTTTAGAAATAAAACAAGTAAAAAACTCCAAATTTTTGCAATAAAAACCTTCATAGCAAGCATCCCACCCATAAACTTACCTACAAACCCCAAAGAACCTAAAAATACAAAGACAGCTATGATCTGTTTAACAATCGGAAAATTCTTAAAATCCTTTTTAACATAGGTAACCAAGCGTTTGATATCATCAGTGATATGATCTAAAAAATGTATTTTAAAATTATGTGTGATCACTTTTTCTATGACATAACGTTTTCCCAATCCTGTGGCAGAAAGAATGGCAATTTTTTTAAGGAAAAGTGTCAAGATAAACTTTCCTTTAACTAGGAAAAAAGCAGTTAATAAAGCAAAAAGATTTTCTTTTAAAAAATAAAACAGACTATGCACTGTAGTAAGTACAGAAGTACGACTCTCTTCAATGCTGAACACAACAATAATACCAACCAGTACTAAGGGTAAGACCCATGCAAGAATTCTATTTTTCATAGCAGCTCTATTTTTTCAAAGAACTTTTCACTGTATTATAGAGACGTTTTATCTTTTCAATAAAAGGACTTTCACCTGCAAAGTATTTTTCTTTAAAGGCTTTAAATCCCTCTTTTATACTTTTTCTTATCTGCTTTAAACGTGCCATCATCTTGATATACATTTCACAGGATTTCAACCAATCAATGGCTTTCATGATCTGATCATATAACCATTTAAACCAGCCAAACTGCATCAACTTATCTTCTGTCACTCTAAAGAGCCAAAAAGTAAAAGCTGCTATAGGTATTTTTGATATATACAAAGTCAGACCTAACACAACCTGTCCAGAAACGAACAAGATACCTGCATAGATACCAAAGGCCTCTACTATGATAAGCAAAATAACAAAAAGAACAAGAATAAATGAAGGATTTGCATGTTCTAATTTCACTTCAATTTTTTGAAGTACTTTAAGTCCATGAATAGCCTCATAGATAGGCTTCGCTATCCCCTCCCATATCAACTCTTCAAAGATAATATAAATGAGTACAAGTATAAGTTGTAAAAGTAAAATAAGTTTGTTTTTGAGCGCAGTAAGCATAGAAATATCCTAAAGAAATTTAAAAAGTCATTATAGCGATAAATTAAAAAAGAGTGATAATAAAATAATATATAAAATAAATTATTTCGTTTTAGTTTGCTTTAGATTTGGTTGAATGGGTTTTGTGGAGAGAGGGAGCTTACTGATAGTAAGTGACCGAACGGAACAAAGCCCATTCGACCGAAGATGAAGTGAAATAGAACGAAAGAACTATTTCCTACGGTGTTCTTTGATACGCGCTGCTTTACCTTTGAGTTCTCTAAGATAGAACAATTTCGCTCTTCTGATTCTACCTCTTCTAAGTACTTCGATACTTTCGATAGAGTC
>JAUVCL010000114.1 GCA_030595845.1 Campylobacterota bacterium | reverse complement strand
CGAACAGGGAGTTCGCCTTCAAGCACTTTGCAAAACTCTCTACGCACAATTATCATCACTACTAAATAAACAAACCGCATTTCATGTGTATAATAACTTTTTCGGAGAACTTTAAATGAACGTATTAATATTAGGTGCAGGCGGTAGAGAATATTCTATTGGTTTGGCATTACAAAAAGATGAAAATGTAGAGAAGATTTATTTTGGGCCGGGTAATGGTGCTACAGACACTTTAGGAGAAAACCTAAGTATCTCTGACTTCTCTGAATTGGCTGACTTTGTTGAGGCAAATGCTGTTGACTTGACTATTGTTGGGCCGGAAGGACCACTTGTTGAAGGTGTTGTGGATGTTTTTAAAGCAAGAGGCTTAAACATTTTTGGACCTTCAAAAGAAGCTGCACAGCTTGAGGGATCTAAGATCTTTATGAAAAATTTCCTTGCACGTCATAATGTTCCTACGGCAAAGTACATTGAAACTGACTCACTTCAGGATGCTTATGCTTTTATTATGACACTGGAAGCACCTATTGTTGTGAAGGCAGATGGTCTTTGTGGAGGTAAGGGTGTCATCATTGCACAGAGTCATGATGAGGCGAAGAAAGCTGCGGGTGAAATGCTTTCTGGGAATTCATTTGGAGATGCTGGAACTAGCATTGTAGTGGAAGAGTTTTTGGATGGTTATGAGCTTTCTGTTTTTGCTATTTGCGACGGGAAAGACTATGTGGTACTTCCTGCTGCGCAAGATCATAAAAGACTTCTCAATAATGATGAAGGTCCAAACACGGGTGGTATGGGAGCCTATGCACCTACACCACTAGTGAATGATGAGATCTACGCGAAACTCGATGAGCGGGTGATCAAACCGACACTCAAAGGTATGGAAGAGGAAGGTATGCCATTTACAGGTGTGCTTTTTATCGGTGTGATGGTCGTTAAAGGTGAGCCTATTATCCTTGAATATAATGTGCGTTTTGGGGATCCTGAATGTGAAGAATTGATGCCATTGCTCAAATCCCCTGCATCAGAACTGTTTTACAAGGCTGCTACGGGTGACCTTAAGAATGCGAATATAGAGTTTCATGATAAGTATGCTGTGGGTGTTGTGATGGCGAGTAAAGGATACCCTTATAAAAGTACACCTCCTTCAGAGATCATCATAGATGATATTTACCACGAAGAGTTAAATAAGAATGCCCATATCTCATATGCGGGTGTGACACGTGGTGATGATGGTAAACTTTATGCCAGTGGGGGCAGGGTTTTGGTATGTGTAGGGATCGGAGATAGTATCAAAGAAGCACAGAAAAATGCATATATGCTTGTGGGACAAGTACATTATGCAGGTAAACAGTGTCGTACCGATATTGCTTATCAGGCACTTTAGGTCCTGAAAATGTCTGAGCCATTGTCTCTTGAGGTTGCCAGTAATCAAAGAAGGATTACTGCTTTTATGATCGATGATATTGTGATCTCTATGTTATTCATTATTATTTTCTATGATCAGTTTTCTTCTGTTTTTTCTAATATCACGGTAGTAGATGAGGCAGCACTGCAAAGTATCAATGCTTTTATTGCTCAGAATATATTGGTGGTGTTTTTGATCAAACTGATCTATCATACGCTGTTTATTTGGCAAAACGGTATGACTCTGGGGAAGTATGTGATGAAGATAAAAGTCATAGATCTACAAACGGGTCAGACCCCTGATCTTCAAAAGGCAATGCTGCGTGGTTCAGTAAGAATTGCCAGTGAAGTATTGTTTTATATTGGTTTTATTATGGCATTTTTTCTGCCGATGAAACAAACACTGCATGATAAACTTTCTGGTTGTGTCGTTGTTGATGCCTAAACACTTTTTTTTACTTCTCTTCGTTGTTGCATTTTTGGCACAAAGTCTTTATGCAGTGCCCAAGAGTAATAAAATTGAAATTACTGCAAAACACATAGAAGCGACAAAAACATTGGTTAAGGCCCGTGAAAATGTGATCGTTTATTATGCTGACTCAGTCATTAAAGCAGATACTGCTAACTACAATAAGACAGAAAAACTACTGATACTTGATGGTAATATCGAGATGATAGGATATCAGGGCAGTAAAGAACACAGTAATCATATGGAAATTTACACTGAGAAAGATGAGGTCACTTTTGATGAGCTTTTTCTTGTAGGAGAAAATGATGTTTGGATATATTCTAATGATGTGTATAAAAAAGATGGAAATTATACCTTAGGCACATCAGTACTTTCGAGTTGTGATGTGGAAGATCCTTTATGGAAAATGGTTTTTGCCCGCTCACATTATGATACCGATGCATCGTATATGAAGCTCTATGATGCAAAAGTATATTTATGGGATGTCCCTGTACTCTATACACCCTATATGGCCTTTTCAACACACAATGAAAGAAGTTCAGGATTATTGTTCCCAGGTTTTGGGTATACATCTAATGAAGGATTTCTTTATGAACAGCCTATCTATTGGGCTATATCACCAAGTATGGATCTTGAAGTTAATCCTCAAATACGATCATCACGTTCAGTGGGCCTTTACAGTACGTTTCGTTTTGCAGACAGTGCCTATTCATCAGGTGAGATCAGAGCAGGGTATTTTAAAGACAAACTGAGTTATGTCGATGAATATAATTTACCCAATGACAGTCATTATGGTTTTGAGTTTAATTATGAGTCTTCCAGAGTATTCAAAAACTTTTTACCCAATGGTTTCACGGACGGCTTGTATATCAATAGTACTTTTTTGAATGACATTGACTATCTGAATCTACAGGCAAGCAGTTTATCTCATTTTGGATTGGTTCCTTTACAAGAATCAAGGCTGAACTATTTTGCTTACAACAATGATTATTATGCAGGGATCAATGCTAAATACTTTATAGATACAAGAGAAGGTATTGATGATGATGAGACGATGCAGATATTACCGTCTATTCAGCTGCATAAATATTTAAGCCATTTTATATGGGATAACTTAACCTACAGTGCAGATATTCATGTCAATAATTTTGATAGAAAAGAGGGTGCGACCATGCAGCAGGTTGAACTCAATATACCCTTGGAATTTACTACCTCATTTTTTGATGATTTCCTGAACCTAACTTTGGGAGAAGAATTCTATTATAGTAAATTCTTTTTTGGTAATGGAGATTTTGTACATAATGATTTTGAGTATTACAGTAATATACACAGAATAAAGATCTTTACTGACCTGACTAAAAAATATGATGGTTTTGTGCATGTATTGCAACCCGCTTTGAAATATACCAAACCGGGTAATGAGTATCAGTCTCCTGTAGACGTTTCTTCATTGAGTGATGAACAAAAAGCATTGTTCGCAGTAGGCTTGCCAGAAGAAGCTTATAGTTTTTCTCTAAGCCAATATTTTTATGATGAGAATATGAAATTAAAATTCTATCAAAGATTTACACAGCAGTATTATCCTAAAAGAGAATATGAGCTTGCAGATATGAGTAATGAAATGCAATATAGCTTGGATGGATGGCGGTTTTATAATAATCTTGTTTATGCCCATGAATTTAGTAAAATTCGTGAATCATCCTCTTCTGTTTCATTGGCAAAGACAGACTATAGTGTTAGTGTAGGACATACCTATAAGCAGCTATTGCCTGATGTTGTTACTACGGTTGAAGCGAATGATGTCTATTTCTCTTTTGCCTATGCGTACAATAAAGAGATCAAATTAAATGGAGGATTGACCTATAACATTGATGAGTCATCCAGTAAACAATGGCGTTTTGGCGGTAGTTATAATCGTGATTGTTGGAGTTTTTCTGCTTCTATACGACAAGATATCACCCCAAGACCTACAGGCTTTACCACAGATAATACTTTCTTTGTGCAGTTCAACTTTATTCCTTTTGGCGGTATAGGGACAGAATGATGATAAGTCCGATAGAAGAGATAGAAAAAGCATTGGAGCTCTTAAACTTACCTAAGCTTATCTCACGGGCAGATATTAAAAAACAATATTATTTTTTAGCCAAAAAAAATCATCCTGACAGTGGTGGAGATGCCCAGAAAATGGAACAGTTAAATCATGCCTATACCTTATTGATGAAGTATATAGAAGAGTTTCGTTATACTTTTGACGCAGAAGAGGTTTCCAAACAATTCCCAGGAGTAGATCATGCCCAGAGATTCAAACCGTAATACCTATTTTGAAGATCGTGAAGATGCTTCAAAACAGTTAATTGATATGCTTCCCATAGAGTTATTTTCACAAAATGAAACGGTAGTCATAGGGGTGAGTGAAGGGGGTGTGTATTTTGCAGATCATATAGCCAATGCACTTGATGCACAGATGGATATCTTACTAACCGAACCCATTTTGGCACCCAATAACCCTGAACTTCCCATTGCAATGATCTCTGAGACAGAAGAAGTGCTGATGCATAAAGCACTTATTGATGCTTTTGAGATCAGTGAAGATTATGTTTATGGTGAAGCACACAGGAAGTATGAAGATGAAGTATTGGCTTATGTCTATAAATATAGGAAAGGTAAAGACCTAGTCTCGCTTCAAGGGAAATATGTCGTTTTAACCGATGAATGTATAGAAACAGGGCTTACGATGATGGTGGCACTTAAATCGGTCATTGCAAGAGGGGCTAAAAATATTTATATCGCCACACCGATTCTAGATAGGACAGTTTATCAAAATTTACTGACGGTTTGTGATGGGGTCTTTTGTCCTCATAAGATACTAGACTATATTTCGATAGAATACTATTATAAAGATTTTGAAACAATGCGTTTCGATGAAATATCTGAGATCGTGCATCAACAAGTAATAAGATATAAAGACAAAGAGATGAAAAAAGGAAAATTAAACGAATGAAAGAACAAATGATAGAGATAAATGTAAACAGTCTTGAAGAGAAATACGAATTTAATAAAGTAGCCAAACAAGCAAGTGGTGCAGTGATGTACAGACAAGGCAAGGCTGTTCTTATAGCGGCAGTTGCCGTAGATGAAAAAGCAGTAGATGAAGACTTCCTTCCTTTAACTGTTCAGTATATGGAGAAATCTTATGCAGCAGCGAAGATCCCTGGCGGTTTTATTAAAAGAGAAACTAAACCTGGTGATTTTGAGACATTAACTTCTCGTATAGTTGACCGTTCTTTACGGCCTTTGTTTCCCCAAGGGTTTTATTATCCTGTGACGATCACAGTCATGGTAGTAAGTGCAGACTCAGAGGTTGATATGCAGGTGGCGGCTTTACATGCGGCAAATGCAGCACTTTATGTTTCAGATATTCCAGTGTCTACAAGTATCGCCGCAGTAAGAGTGGGTACGGTTGGAGATGATATCGTTATCAATCCGACACTCACACAACAAGCCGAAAGTGAACTTGATCTTTTGGTTGTGGGTTCAGGTAAAGATGTGGTAATGATAGAGATGCGTACACTTGCTACTGAAGGTGAAACGGGTCAAAATGCCAATGAGTTTGATGAGTCTGCCCTCGTAGATGTCATTGCCATGGCAGCAGATGCTATAGATGCAGCAAGCACAGCATATGTAGATGCTTTTACCCCTGTAGTAAGAGAAGCACTAGATCTGCCATTAGCTGAAGATAAGGTAGATGAATCACTTTATGCAAGGATAGAAAACAACTATGCCGAAGATGTTGAAAAAGCTATTTCTCACATGGCAAAGAGTGAGCGTTCTACGGAACTTAAAAAAATACGTATGAAAATTATGGAAGCGTTAGAAGCTGAAGGGTTAGAAGCAGATAAAGCACTTGTTTCCAAAGTACTTGAGCGTTACAAAAAAACAATTGTAAGAGCGATGATCTTAGATAAAAATATTCGTGCAGACGGTAGAGCGCTAGATGAAGTAAGACCTATCAGCATTGAGACCAACCTATTGCCATCTGTACATGGGTCATGTCTGTTTACCCGTGGTCAGACACAAGCACTTGTAACCGTAACACTTGGTGATAAAAAAGATGCTCAGATGTATGAACTTATCACTGAGAAAAATTCTCAATCAGAGCACTTCATGGTGCATTATAACTTTCCGGGTTATTCTGTAGGTGAAGCAAAATATATAGGTGCTCCGGGACGTAGAGAACTGGGACATGGTAATTTAGGGAAAAGAGCATTGGCGCCTTCTTTAGATTTAAATTATGATGGGAGTATCCGTATGGTCTCTGAAAT
>JAUVCL010000023.1 GCA_030595845.1 Campylobacterota bacterium | reverse complement strand
GAACAAAAGTTTATTACACTCTCTATAGTTTCCCTTGGTAAAACGGTGTATCAATTTCATGTCTTTGGCTTTAATGCTATTTGCAATTTCAAAGAGATTCTTTTTTAAAAGTTTTTTATGAATATAAGCTGTCTGATCTTCTTTTGTTGCATTTTTAAGTTCGATCACTTCCCATATACGAGATTGAAAATGTTCTTTGGCTATGAGGTCTTCATCCTCAGTTTTATGTAAAGAAACAACAAATTTAACCGCACGACTGTCAGAGATTAATCGTATTTTTTCCATCATCTCAGGACCATACATTTGTGCCTCATCTAAAAGAATAATAATTTCTCTCTTTCCTCTCAACCTTTGACAAAACTCAACTAAAGCAGAAAAGTTTACCTCTGAATTACTAGGAAGATCTTTTTGCGTTAAGACTTTGAACAATTTATGGAAAAATTCTTTTTCATTCACTGCAGGTGTATCAAAATAGTGAATTTCTTTTTGATGTTTTAATTTTTCCTGAATACGGTTAAGTAAAATGCTTTTACCCGTACCCGGACGACCAAAAAGTAAAATCATCTTTAAGGGTTTATCCAAACTATATTCAAGCTGCTTATAGGCTACAACAGAAGAATCTAAATCAATATAGTCCTCAATATCAACTGAATCTACAAAGACATTCTTCGCAGCTTCATATCTACTTTTCATTAAGTTTTGTATATCCTAAATCTTTTAAAGAAACAGATTTTGAATTTCTGACAATATGTGGCGTAATGATAAATACTAACTCTTCTACCTTCTCAATTTTTTCTTCGCGCTTAAACAAATATCCAAGACCAGGAATATCACCCAATAACGGTACTGAATTAGATTCAATACCCGTTTTAGTTGAAATTAATCCTCCCAAAATCGCATGCTCACCATCTCTTACTTTAATCACAGCAGCAATTTGTCTTCTCACTAAGTCAGGTGGAATCGTTCTAGCACCGCCCCCTGTTTGAACACTATCAATTGCATCAGACACAGATGGATTGATCTTTAAAGTGATCCATCCGTTACTATCAATTTCTGGTGTGATATCGAGTAAAATACCTGAGAAAACAGAATCAACCAATTCACCTTCAGCTGCTACAGCTCCACCACCGCCACTTGCCGTACTGCTCGACTTAATTTTATAAAAGAGCTCTGTACCAACAGAGATCAATGCTGGTTGATTATTCAGTGTCATAATACGTGGGCTTGATATTGATTTCACATCTCCCTGAGTTGATAAAAACTTCACTACTTCTGTTACTTCTGTACTACCAGTCACACTCATTACTTGTGCACCTTTTGGTTCTGATCCTGGTGCAAATGTAGCTTCTGTAATTCCTGAAATATTATCAAAAGTATATCCAGCAACATTACCTTGTGCCATTGCTAATGTATTAATTGTCACATTTTGTAAAGTATACAGTTGAGCCCAGTCAACACCCGCTGTCGAACTGTTATCAAAACTAACACTCATCATTCTTACATCGATCATCACCTGCGACTTGATCTGTTTTGTCATAGTATGTACATATCTAGCTACTCTATTGATCTGTCTCTCAGTCCCAGTAACCGTGAGCATTCCTGCTTCTGCGTTAATGATTGGTGCTAAAGGATTGTATTCCCATACTTTTCCATCAGGCCCTGTCCATGTGTCTCCAGTTCTAGTATAATGTGTACTTCCATCTGCCGCACCGATCAAAATACGCTGAATCTCTTTTTCAACCGTTGTCCAGAACATGAACTCATCATTACTTTCAATGCTGATACCTGTTTTAGATAATGAAGTACTGTCTTGTCCTCCACCACCCATTCCACCTGCCGCATTGTTGGAATTGGCAATAGTAACATTTGCTGTACTTTTTCCCGTTCTTGCTCCAGAAATGTAATGTATACGGAATGTACGTGTGATCAGATATGATATCCTAAGTTTATTTCCAGTTAAAGAATAGTGCAGATCATTATCTTTAAGAATAGTATTTAAAAAACCTTTTAACGTACTATTTTTCAACTTCACATAATAAAGACTTTTATTCATACGTAATTTAGCCGCATCATCATTTACTACTACTGTCAATCCACATGTATCTGCAAGATTATCAATTACGTCACCTATCGTTAATTTGCTGTCAATTGTGACAGAAAATAACTTAGTAGAACAGTCATTTGCAACAAGACTGTGTGTCAACCCCATAAGTACAGTGACTATAGTAAGAAACTTGACCCCTGCTTTTTGTATTGTTTTCATTCCCATTACCTTTCTTCTAACTTAATAAAATTATCTCTTTCTTTACGAAGATATAACTTTTTAATATGATTACCATTACGAAGTACCACACCTCTTTTACCTACGAACTTTAATGTGTAACCCATCACTATGTCATCAAGACTGCTCCATGAGTCATTGATATATGCTTTTCCATTCACAATGGCATGGAGTACAAGTTTAGCTTCTTGCTTTTCTACTTTTTGGGTTTCGGCTACAAAGGTAACATTGTTTTCCCCGATAGCAAATGGCTCTTTTGTCGTAGCTAGGGTCTCAAGCTTTACACCTTCTCTTTTTTGATGTATCTTATACACCATTTTTTCGATTTCTTCAACAGACAGGTCTGCACTTAAAAATACTGTCAACGATAAGAGTAATAAAAATAATTTTTTCATTAGTGATTGATCCCCCATACTGAAATATGAATGTCTGCGTTAAGTTTTGATCCATTATCACCAAGACTTACTTCTGTTTTGAAAATATCTGTTACCAACACATTTTGTTCAAGTTCATTCATGAATTTCACAATTGTTTTATACTCACCTTCACACCCTACAACAATTTCAAGAACATGACCAAAACTACCATTGTTGTCGACATATTTACTTTCTATATATCGTAAATCTACATTGTGAATCTCTGCTTTATGTGTAATAGAATTTAAGAACTTAGACCAACTTTTCTGGTTAAACAACATATCAGACAATTTTTCTAAATTACTGTCTATAAATTTAATATTACTGGTAAGTTTAACAATATTCTTCTTTTTAGTCACAATATCATTATCAAATTTTTTAATATAATATTCACGGTCTCCACCAACTGTTATCGAGTTCAAATACGTATTATTATCTACAATATTCTTTTGTATACTTTTTTTATTTCTTTCACTTTTATTATACAGATCTTCCGTATAAGGTAAAAGATACGAATAAGCAAGGTAGCCGATAATACCGGCAACACCTAAAATAAGCACCCACTTTTCACTCTCTTTTTTCGGTGCGAAATAGACATCTAGTTCTTCTAATTTATCTTCTAGTAACTTCATCTTAATTCCACCTTTAACAGACCTTTATAATAGTTATTAGCTGGGTCTTTTTCAATTCGTTCAATATCTATACCTTTGAGTTCATCAAAATGAGTTTCAGATATATATTTGATCAACTCTGTCATCTTTCTATCATCTGTACTAAGTAAAGATACCCATAATATATCACCTTCCGTGCGTATATTATCAACCTGTACTTCAAATTTGCTCAATTCATCAGCAATAGCATGGAAAGTACCAGACTTAAGACGATAATTTACCTTTGTGTCATAAATAGAAGTAAGTGTTTTTGTTTTACCCTGATATAAGTCAGACAGTTTTTTGATCTTAGTGTCTAATCCTTTGATAATATTTTTCTTTTCACCAAGAATTTTTTTATACTTAGTAGACTCCGTTTCTAATTTATTGTTTTCTATGGTTAACGCATAGATCTTTGCATCATTAACGTAAGATCCCACTAAATAGATCAAAGGATACCCCAAACTTAAAGAGATCGCTGCAAATGTTGAAATAATAAATTGTCCACTTGCCCTGTTTACAAAAGATGGAGCACGAGGGTACATCGTTAAATTGACAAAGCTAGATTCATCTTCAAGATATTCCAATGAAGATAAAAGCATCAAATATTGTAATTGATCTGTATACCATTCTTCATTGGTTACATTGTAATTAAAATTAAAATCTGTTGAGTGCAGTCCCAAATAATTTTGACTATAATCATCTAAACCAATAATTGGCCCTCTTTCACTCCCTACAAACATTTGATCAATCGTATCAAGATTAAATGCTCTCTTAGCATAAATAATAATATCATTGATCGTAATAAAGACTTCTGCAAAAATCTTCATAAAGTTTTGTTGATAGTCATTATTGGTTGTTTTAAGTCCTTCAGATTCTAATATCGTATAAAACTCTTTTTCATCCACTTTTTCGCCGACAGTCTCACAATATTTATCATAAATTTGGTCTAAGCTAAACTCTATTGATTTGGAATAAAGATATTGACCATTTCTATAGATAGTTACAAAAGCATCATTTTGTGTAAAATAAACAAAACAATGTGAATTATTATCTTGTAATATCTCTTTGATATACAGTGATTTGTAAAGCAGTGGTGCAGGAACAATAAGATCCAAATATTTGGTTTCTTGTTTTATAGGAAGGTAAAGTGAATCTAATACTTCAGGTTCAGCAACAAAAATATGATATGTTCTTTCCTCTGCTTCACTTTCTATTTCCATGAAAGATATCATATAACTATTCGCCTGATCAAGTCCTATCTCTTCATAGGCCTTGATCTCAATGATATCTGCAATATCTTCCTCAGGGATACTTCTACTTATATTTACTGTTGCAGTAATAATGTCTTTGTTATTCAAATAAGAAGTAACAAAGTTTGAAGTATTGTAGGTGAGTTTCTTTAAAGGCTTAAATGCATCATCTTTAAAAATGTAGCTTTTATCCGCGTATGTATTCAGTGTTACAACATTTTTTACTGTCGATTGTGACGAATTATTTTTCAAAAACATTCTAGACTTCCTTGTTTGTTGAACAATTATATATGTTATAATATTAAAACTATCTTACATAAGTAAAAATTTTAATAAAGGATTAAATATTTTTATCGTGAACACAATTAGGAAGTCAAAAAAAGGCAAAGAAATCGGAGATTTGGCAATCTGGCGATCTCAATCTCTGAGACCCATGACTTTCCGGCCTTGCTTCGCAACAAGTGTGGCACAACAATATAAATAATGATAATATTATACTATTTAACTTTATATCAAGCTTATTATTTAATGATTAAAATAATAAGCTAAAATTACGTATACATAACCAGTGTTATTATTAGAGGCTCCCCCTATTTAAATAATATATCCAAATTCTTCCAAAGAGTCTCTATTTTTGCTCCATCCTTTTTTAACAGATACATGCAAGTCTAAAAATATTTTTTTACCTGAAAAAATTTCCATTTGTTTTCGGGCAAGTTTCCCAACACGTCTGATACCTTCACCTTTTTGTCCAACGATCATACCTTTTTGTGTCTCTTTTTCCACGACAATGGTTGCATATACTTTATCTAAGGTATCACTTTCATCTATTTTTTCAATGGTCACATCACTCTCATAAGGAATCTCATCACTTAAATTCTCAAAGATCGACTCTCGTATCAATTCCTTATAGATGTCACGTATATTATCTGTAGTAAGTATCTCTGTATCAAATAAAAATGGCGAAGTAGGTAAATGTTTAGTTATTTCATTTAAGAGTTGTGCTTTTCCTACTTTCTTATTGACTGAAAAAGGAATAATCGCTTCAAACCTATCTTGATATTTTTGATATTCACCCAGCTTTTTTAGGATGTCCCCCTGTTTGACATGATCCATCTTTGTTAACAGTACAATATGTTTAGTACTCTTCCTCTCTGTCATATTTAAAAACTTTTCATACTCAGTTAATTTATCAGTAATGGGTGCCAAAAAAATGATTAGGTCTGCATCGCCTATAGCTTTCAGTGCTTCATTCATCATAAATTTATTGAGAAGTCGTTCTTTTTCATGGATACCTGGTGTATCTACAAAAATAATCTGCGACTCTTCTCCCTGATGGTTTTCATGCATCACTATAATATTCATACGTTTACGTGTAGCCTGTGCCTTTTTAGAAACCATTGCAAGTTTTTCACCTACAATAAAATTAAGCAAGGTACTTTTACCCGCATTAGGTCTTCCAACAACAGCAACAAAACCTGCTTTGGTATCTATCTCTTCTTTTTCATGTTCAAACATTTAATTTTCCTTCTAAGTGACTAGTCACTTGAGCCTACTGCTGAAGTTATCGCAGTGTATAGCTTCAGCAAGACATAGTGTCAACGTAGTAATTGGAGCTTAGCTCTAATTACGTCCTATCTATAGTATATACCTCGTCTTATCTTCATCTTCAACAACATCACCAATTTTATCTTTGACCAATGCTTCATCAATAACTATTTTTTCTCCATCATGTTCATCTGCAGAAAAACTGATCTCTTCGAGTATCTTTTCCATCACTGTATGTAAACGTCTTGCACCGATATCTTCCGTTTTTTCATTCGCTTGCAGTGAATAATTTGCAATGGCTCTGAGTGCATCCTCATTAAACACCAATTCAACACCTTCCACAGCCAACAACGCTTCATACTGCTTGATCAGTGAATTGTTAGGTTCAGTCAATATACGGTATAACGTCTCTTCATCCAAAGAGTCAAGCTCTACACGTAAAGGGAAACGCCCTTGGAGTTCTGGCATAAGATCACTAGGTTTAGATACGTGGAAGGCACCTGCTGCGATAAAAAGTATATGATCTGTTTTCACCATACCCAGTTTAGTATGTACAGACGAACCTTCAACAATAGGAAGTAGATCTCTTTGTACACCTTCTTTGCTTGGGTCTTGTCTTCCTTGTGAGTTTGAGGGGACGGCAACCTTGTCTATCTCATCAAGAAAAACGATACCACCCTTCTCTACTTTTTCAAGTGCCAGTGACTTAAGTGATTCTTCATCAAGTAGCTCTTCGCTTGCTTCAGCTTCAAGTATCTTTTTAGCATCCTTAACACTGACTTCTTTCTCTGGACCTTTTTTCCCCATACCACCCAATACTTTTACAATAGACTCTTGTACCTGTATCATTTGAGGAGGTAAGCCATCTTCTGGCATTGTTGGGTTATTAGGCATTTCTACCTTGATCTTCAAATGGTCAAGTTCTCCTTTGAGAAATTTCTCTTGCATCCGTACAAAAGAAGCATCATATTCCACTTTCTTTTGTTCGCTTGCACCAGCAGGTAAAGGAGGAAGCAGTTTTTCGATAATTTTATTTTCTATATAATTTTCTATCTTCTCTTTATTTTTCTCATTTTCACTCTCACGTACAATTCCCATAGAGGTCGCTGCCAAGTCACGTATCATAGATTCCACATCACGGCCGACAAAACCTACTTCAGTATATTTACTGGCTTCCACTTTAATAAAAGGGAGATTCATCATCTTTGCCAAGCGTCTTGCTATCTCTGTTTTACCTACACCGGTACTACCTATCATCAAAATATTTTTCGGTGTGACATCTTGTTGCATATCTTCATCGAGTTGCATACGTCTATAACGGTTTCGCAGGGCAACAGCAATGGTCTTTTTGGCATCATCCTGACCTATGACATATTGATCTAGATAAGTTACTATCTCTTTGGGTGTTAAATTATCCGTTGACATCTTTTAAAGTTCCAATATTTTAATGTTTTTGTTGGTATAAATACACAAGTCACCTGCCACTTCAAGTGATTCCTGTACCAATTCTCTAGGATCAAGCTTTGTATGTTTATCCAAAGCACGTGCAGCAGAGATAGCATAATTTCCTCCAGACCCGATAGCCGCTATTTTTCCATCTTGCGGTTCTACAACGTCACCGGTACCTGAAAGGATAAAAATATGTTCCTGGTTAAGTACAATCATCATTGCTTCGAGTTGTCTCAAGTGTTTATCCTGTCTCCACATCTTTGAAAAACCTATCACAGACTTAAAAAGATCTCCTTTTTTCTCAGAGAGTATTCCTTCAAACATATCAAAAAGATTAAATGCATCTGCTGTACTTCCAGCAAAGCCTGCCAATACTTTACCATCATGTAAGGTACGTATTTTTGTTGCATTGCCTTTGAGTACTGTATCGCCAAAGGTCACTTGTCCATCACCTCCGATGACAGCTTTGCCTTCACCTTTGTACCCAAGTATCGTTGTAGCATCAAACATTACACACCAACTACTTCTACTTTAAGTGCAGCATGTATACCATGTCCCAGTTTTGCATCTACTTCATGCAAGCCTGTAGACTTTAACGCTTTTTTGAGGTTAATAAGCTTTTTATCAAGTTCTATGTTGAGTTGCTCAGCAATCGCTTTAGAGATATCTGCATTCCCGACAGATCCTTTTATCCCAACCGGTGCTAAAGGTTTTTCAATTCTTATCTTTGTCGCTTCAAGTGTGATCTTTTCTGCTTCAAGTCTTGTCAGGTCATCTTTCAATTCCTGAGCCACACGTGCCTGCTCAGCTCTCCAATTTTCTACCACATCCGGTGTAGCCAATTTAGCCAAGCCTTTGCCTATAAGAAAGTTTTGTCCATAACCATCTTTTACTTCTTTGATCTCACCTGCATTTCCAAGTGTTTTAACGTCTTTTATTAGTAGTACTTTCATTATTTATCCTTATTGGAGTATCTATGTACATGATTTTAACAAAATTTTACTAGGCATTCGTTAAAATCTAAACATATGTTCCACCCAAAGTACACTATAGGTTAAGTAGAATATATATATTATCTAAACAGGAAGGTATTTTATGAAATTTATATTATTAGTTTGTACTCTCCTATTTTTACAAGCATGTAGTTCAAAAGAAGCTACGCCTCCTTTAATCAATGAACATAAAACATCCTCCGAAGATAAAAATGAATTTGCTGATGAATTTGCTGATGAATATGAAAATGAAGAAAAAAATATAATAGACCCATTAAGCGGATATAATAGTATGATGACTTCTTTCAACGATGCTGTCATTATCTATGCACTGAACCCTGTGGCAGAAGCCTATGGATATATCATCCCTGAACCATTACGTATTGGTGTCTCTAACGCTATTAAAAACATCAACTTCCCTGTACGTTTTGTCAACAATATTTTACAAGGTAAATTTCAAAACTCATCGGATGAACTGGAGAGATTTATTATCAACTCAACCATAGGTATTGCTGGGCTGATGGATCCTGCTGCAAAATATAAAAATATCCCGGCACATCGAGAAGATTTTGGTCAAACTCTAGGGTATTATGGTGTGGATCCAGGTTTTCACATTGTACTGCCTTTCCTTGGGCCATCAAATGTACGGGATAGTATAGGTATCATAGCAGATGGTTACGTATCACCGCTTATCAATGTTAAAGACATAGTAGGTTATAAAATACCAGATAACTTGGCACAAACTATCGGTATCACAACACTCTATTTTATAAACAGAACTTCTTTAAATTTAGGGGAATATGAAAGTATCAAAAAAGATGCTATAGAGCTATATCCTTTTTTAAGAGATATCTATGAGCAAAAAAGAGTGTCAGAGATTGACGAATGAAAATTATAAAATATCAAAGGTGAAAAGAATGTTAAATAAAATCATACTGCTTTGTCTACTGTCAGTCATGTATAGTCATGCGATAGAAGAACAACGTATACAAACAGTCATGGACAGTAAGGTAAAGAAGGTCTTAAATGTACTAAAAGACAAAAAACTATCACAAAAGCAGAAAGAACAAAAAAGTATTCGCGTGATGGATGGTATCTTTGACTACCATACTATGGCACAGATCAGCTTGGGTAAAAAATGGAAAACACTCTCTTCAAAAGAAAAAAAACAATTTACACATGCCTTCGAAAAAAAGATAAAACACTCTTATGTGGATAAATTAAGACTCTATAACAATCAAAAAGTGATCATAAAGGCATTAAAAAAACCTAAGTCCAACAGAATTACTTTGGAAAATCAGATCATAGGTAAGAGTGACACTTACAAAGTTATCTATCAATTTTACAAAAAAAAGCAAAAGAATGACTGGTATATTTATGATGTGCGTCTCGCGGGTGTAAGTATTGTGCAAACGTACAGAAAACAATTTTCTGATTTCTTAAAAACAAAATCTTTTAGCCAACTTTTAAAATCGCTTTAAAATTTAGACTATGCTACATATACTTTATCAAAAATGGGTATTAAAATACCCTTTAACAATTTTAGTTCTGCTCATACTCTCAATACTCGCTTTTGGGTTCTACAGTACAAAACTGGAAATAGATGCTTCAGCTGAGACACTCTTGTTGGATGATGATAAAGATTTAGCCTTTACAAGAATAATCGAAAAACGATTTGAGGGTAATGATATCCTTGTCCTTGCATTCAAACCAAAGCATGATCTACTTTCTCCAAAAAGCCTGCAAGTCCTCAAAGACATAAGTTCTGACCTGGAAGCATTGCCAAGTATTCAGTCTGTAGATTCGATCATCAATGTGCCACTTCTTTTTTCACCCATAAGAGATGTAGATGATCTTCTTCATGATACAAGAACCTTGCAAAGCAACGATATCAATTATTCTTTAGCCAAACAGGAATTTTTAAACTCTCCGCTCTATAAAGAAAGACTGGTCAATAAAGATTTTACTGTCACTTCGATTTTGATCAACCTTTATCCTGACCACAACTATTCTCTCCTTTTGGAAGAAAGAAATACTTTAAGACTCAAAGAAAAGCTCTCTTCACTTACAAAAGAAGAAAAACAAGCATTGACAGCAGTAAGCACACAATTTAAAGCACATAGAGATAAACAACGTATTTCAACCAATACCAACATCAAAGAAATTCGTTCTCTGATGCAAAAGTATGTACAAGATGCTACATTCTTTTTGGGTGGTGTTCAAATGATCTCCAATGATATTGTAGGATTTGTAAAAAGTGACCTACTCATCTACGGAAGTATACTCATACTGCTTCTTATACTTGTTTTAGGTGTAGTGTTCAAAAAGCCAAGATGGGTTGTCTTGCCTATCCTCATCTGTGCCCTTTCAGTGATAGCAATCACCAGTTCTTTGGGATTTTTCGGATGGGAGATCACCGTTATCTCTTCAAACTTTATTGCCTTGCAACTCATTATCACTATTTCCATTGTTTTGCACCTCATTGTACGATACGAAGAACTGTTAACACTCTATCCTCATGCATCATCCAAAAGAATTATTCTACTCACCATGCTCTCAAAAGCCACACCTACCTTCTTTGCCATTATCACTACCATTGCAGGTTTTTCATCACTACTCTTTTCTCACATTCATCCTATTATCAACTTGGGCTGGATGATGAGTGCAGGTATTACCATGTCACTACTTATCTCTTTTATTATTTTTCCCACTGTACTCATGTTGCTGCAAAAAACTGCTCCTAGAAAACAAAAACAATCTCTCTTTTCTATCCCCTCTCTAAGCAGTACTATTGTTTTAAAAGATAAGAAAGCCATTTTTGCCATTACCTTTCTTAGCATTGTCTTTAGTATTACCGGTGCCTCACAGCTCATCGTTGAGAACAGTTTTATCAACTACTTTAAAAAAGATACCGATATCTATAAAGGGATGAAGATCATAGATCAGGAACTCGGCGGCACAACACCTCTGGATGTCATACTTACCTTTAGCAGTGACGAGAATGACATAATAATCAGCGTAGAAGAAGAGGAAGACTCCTTTGAAAATGAATTTAATTCCCTGGAAAACAATGAGCAGTACTGGTTTACCGATGAAAAGCTGGCTATTATCAACAAAGTGCATGACTATTTGTCTCAAATCGTACAAATAGGTAATATACAATCTTTTTCTACCCTGCTTGAAACAGGAAAACGACTCAATAAAAATGAAAGTTTAGACAGTGTAGAGATAGCACTTTTGTATCAGACACTTCCACAAAAATACAGAGATATCATACTCTCTCCCTATGTCAATATTGAACATAATCAAGTAAGATTTTCTACACGTATTGTGGACTCAAACGAAGCATTGAGACGAAACGCCCTCTTAGAGAAGATCCGGCATGATCTAAAGCATATGATAGATCCAAGAGTTGCGACTGTTCAACTCTCTAATCTCATGGTACTCTATAACAATATGTTACAGTCTCTGTTTCATTCACAGATCACCACACTCTCTCTTGTACTGCTCATTCTTTTTATGATGTTTCTTGCACTCTTTAGATCAGTCAAACTCACACTTATTGCCTTAACCGTCAATATTATCCCTATAGGCATAATCTTTGGATTTATGGGATGGTTAGAGATCCCTCTTGACATCATGACGATTACCATTGCAGCAATAGCTATGGGTATAGGGGTCGATGATACTATTCATTATATTCACCGATTTAAAGTTGAATTTTCAAAAGACCAGGTCTATCCTGCTGTCATGAAAAGGACAAATAACAGTATCGGAAATGCAATGTATTATACTTCGCTGACTGTCATTATCGGTTTTTCGATCTTGATCTTATCAAACCTGGTTCCAACCATCTATTTTGGTCTTCTTACTATGTTGGTTATGGCGGCGGCTCTGATTTCAAACCTTATACTTTTACCCAAGCTTTTACTTCTCATTAAACCTTTGGGTAAATAAATATGTTACAATCGAAAAAATATAATAACGGATAAATTAACCATGTTTCAAAACTTTCAATTAGACAATTTAGATAACTTTCCAAAAACATTAGATACGCTCTTAAATCAACAGAGAACGATTATCAAAGATATTACCGACTCAAATGATAATAGCTATGAAAAAGTACTCAAACCTCTGCAAGATCTTGATGAAGCGTTAGGGCTTTTCTTTACGCCACTCTCGCACTTAAACTCTGTGATGAACTCAGATGAAACACAAAAAGCCTATGAAGAGTCTCTTCCCCTACTCTCAAAGTTTAGCTCTGAAATAGCACAAAATGAAGCGCTGTTTGAAAAAATAGAACAGATCAAAGCCTCTACTGCTGAAGCCAAAACGGTTGTGGAACATGAAGTACGAGACTTTGTACTTTCTGGTGTCAAATTACCTGAAGAGAAAAAGAAACGTATGGAAGAGATAAGCCTTAAACTCTCTGAACTCTCTAACAACTTTTCCCAAAACTTGCTAAATGCAACCAATGCTTTTGAACTCATTATCAACGATGCAAAAGATGTAGAGGGCATACCTCAAACGGATATTGATGCGGCAAAAGAAGAAGTAGAAGGGAAAACGGTATATAAATTTACCCTACAGATCCCCAGCTACTTAGCATACATGACCTACGGTCCAAATCGTGAATATAGAAAAGAGATTTCAAAGGCTTACGCCACACGTGCACCTAAAAATGCCGACGTCATAGATCAAATTTTAGCACTTAAAAATGAGAAATCAAAACTGCTTGACTTTGAATCTTATGCACATTATGCACTTGAAACAAGAGATGCCTCAAAGCAAGAGGATGTAATCGGATTTTTAAATGACTTAGCCGATGCTGCACTTCCCCAAGCTAAAAATGAATTAGCAGAGCTTCAAGAGTTTGCAAAACGTACAGATGGTATAGATGATTTGAAAGGATATGATGTAGGGTACTATTCAGAGAAACTAAAAAAAGAGAAGTTTAACTTTAATGATACCATGACAAAACCCTACTTTGTACAAAGTAAAGTACTGGGTGGCCTTCTGGACATCGTATCAGAACTCTTTTCCGTTACATTTGAACCTGCAGATGTTCCAACATGGCATGATTGTGTTAAAGCTTTTGATATCTTTGATCAGGGTAAACTTTCCGGACGTATCTACTTTGACCTTGAAGCACGTAAGGAAAAACGTGGTGGTGCATGGATGAATGACTGGGAAACGCATTATGTAGATACCCAAGGGGATACACATCTTGCTTCTGCATTCATCGTATGTAACTTTTCACCTACTACAGAGACAAACCCTTCACTACTGCGTCATGATGATGTTGTTACACTCTTTCACGAAATGGGACATGCCATTCACCATCTTTTTGCTAAATGTAATGAGCGTTCCGTCTCAGGTATCAATGGTGTGGCTTGGGATGTCGTAGAGTTTCCTTCACAATTTTTAGAAAATTTTGCCTATGAAGCTGCCATACTCAAACGTTTTGGTTTTCATCATGAAACAGGTAAACCAATATCAGATGAACTCATGTCTAAGATCAAAGAAACTAAGAACTACCAGGCTGCGCTAGGTATCTTACGTCAAGTAGAATTTTCACTCTTTGACTTTACCCTACACCAAGACCTTTACCAGGGAGAAGAGATACAAAATCTCCTTGATGGTATCAGAGAAAAAACTTCATTACTCAAACCTGCAAGTTACAACAAATTTCAACATGGTTTTGCACATATTTTTGCAGGAGGATATGCAGCAGGTTATTACAGCTACAAATGGGCTGAAGTACTTTCTGCGGATGCATTCTTCTCCTGTCTTGATGATAAAGAAGGATTTAATAAAGAGAGTGCTAAAGGCTATAAAGAGTTTATCTTGGCCAATGGTGGGGCAAAAGAGATGAGTGACCTCTACCAAGAGTGGCTTGGTCGCAAAGCAGATGTAAAAAGCCTTATAAAACTTTATGAGATTGATTAATTGATTTTGGTACCCACAAGGGGCACCCCTACGATATGATTTGTAGGGGCAATCCCTTGTGGTTGCCTTTTGAAAAAAAGGAAAAACATGCAAGAGTATCGTTCTCTCGTTCTTACAATTATCGCTATCTTTATTGTGATACTCTTAGGTGCGTACTTTAGTCCTTCTTTTGAAGTACAAAAAACATATTTAGAGCTTTTTATGTTTTTTGGATCTTTGCTTTTTATCTTTGCTGTTGTAGCGATCTTTGCTTCGTTGGGTTTCCACTCTTTTGCACTTTTCCTTAGTGTTTTTCTAGCTGCGGTCATCTCTTTATATGGTGTTTTGGGCGCTTTTATTGTCACAGGCATGACCTATTTCCTATGGGGATCTATTTTTGCTATGGAAGTGCTCTTATTTCATAATGGAAGTGAGGGTGCAAAAGAATGGTTTGTCTCTCGTTATAAATTTAAAACATTTAAAATGGAATACTATGCTTTTTATCCACTCATGGGATTATTCTATGTCATGTTGGAGTTTATACCTCATCTGTTTTTAAAAGAAAAGTTAGTGAAGTTCACCCCTTCAAAAGTATTGAAGGAGATGAAGGAGTTGTTAGACTAGTCCTTATTAGATTAGTCGTTTTTAGATTTAATATATTCTTCTTTTGCAGGTTTTTCATTTTTACCAAAACCAAAAAATCTTTTAATACGCTGACAGATCGTAAATGACCCTGTCTCAATACGGCATACTTCGACTTCCTCTTCTTCACTGTTTCCAATAAGTGTAGCAATACGTTCAGGTTGTTTTTTACCTTCGATCATAAAACGCAATGCATTAAGACGGATGAATCCTTCTGCATCTTTTTGATCATAGACATCATCTGCCTCAAAAGTTGAGTGCTCTTCAGAGTACAGTGTTCTGTCTGATCTTCTACCTACCACAGTCACCGATCCTTTGTAAAGTTTAAGTTTTACATCACCCTGTACTTGATCTTGTGTCGCATCAATGGCAGCTTGTAGCATACGACGCTCCGGAGACCACCATAAACCGTTATAAATAAGTTTTGCATATTTTGGCATGAGCTCATCTTTCATATGCGCTTCTTCTCTGTCAAGCGTAATGGATTCAATGGCTCTGTGTGCCTTGAGCATAATAGTCCCGCCTGGTGTCTCATAACATCCGCGTGCCTTCATACCAACCATACGGTTTTCAACGATATCAATACGCCCGATACCATGCCTGTTTCCATACTCGTTAAGTTTAGTCAGCATAGTGGCCGGGCTCATCTCTTCACGATTGATAGCTACTGGATCACCATTTATATATGAAATAGTAATGTACTCAGCTGCATCTGGTGCTTTCTCTGGACTTACAGACCATAACCACATATCTTCTTCCGGCTCTGCATAAGGGTTTTCCAAATGTTCACCTTCATAAGAGATGTGAAGTAAATTTGCATCCATAGAGTATGGTTTAGCTTGACCTTTTCCATCTATGTCTATACCATGCTCTTTTGCATAATCAAGTAACTTTGTACGTGAGTTCAAATCCCACTCTCTCCAAGGTGCGATAACCGCGATATCCGGATCAAGTGCAAGATAACCAAGCTCAAAACGTACTTGGTCATTTCCTTTACCTGTCGCTCCGTGACTTACTGCGTCAGCACCCGTTTGATGTGCGATCTCTATCTGCTTTTTAGAGATAAGCGGACGAGCGATCGATGTACCAAGTAAATATTCGCCCTCATAAATAGCATTGGCTCTGAACATAGGGAAAACAAAATCTTTTACAAACTCTTCTTTGAGGTCAAGAATAAAAATGTTTTCTTCTTTAATTCCCATGTCAAGTGCTTTTTTACGTGCAGGTTCTACCTCTTCACCCTGACCCAGGTCTGCAGTAAAGGTAACCACTTCACACGCATACTCATCCTGAAGCCATTTTAAAATAATACTTGTATCAAGCCCACCTGAGTAAGCCAATACTGCTTTTTTGATCTTTCTTTTTGCCATGCTATAGCCTTTTGTTAATAATATTGTCGCGATTTTATCATAAAGTTGGTTATGACTGGATTTATCAAGTGCTACAACATCTATGCTATAATTGAACCCTCTGATTAACCTAGGTATTCATAATGGGTTTTACAAATGTAAGATTGTGCACGATATTTATAAGTCCTAGCCATAGCTAAGTCGAAGTAAATATCTTGTGCAAGATTGTGTTTGTAAAGCCCACCCTATGGGCATCACTAGCTTTCGCCTATGCGTTGTTACTCTTTCTCACCTTAGCTACGGCTAGGGTTTCAAAAGAATGCCTAGGTTAATCAGAGGGTTCAATAAACATATTAAAGAAAAGAGTACCCATGAATCAAACAGAAAAAAATAACTTTTCACTGCATACTATAAAAGAAAAAGGCACTGGTCTTCTTGAGATGGCAGGCAGTTTCCTTTCCAATGCAATTTCGATCTTTAAAAAAGATGAATCTACTATGACCATTGATGAGAAGGTAGAAAAACAGCACCTTCTGAACTTCGTTTATGGTATGGTTGCAGGGATTGTGATCTACCATTTTCTCATAGGTGCAGTACTTATTTTAGGAATTATATGGTTTTATAATGCCTCTTTGAAAAAAACAAAAACGATCATTCATGAGCATAAACCTGTAAAAAGAACCTACAAAAAAAGAAAAATAATAGAAACGTCTTCTACAAAAAATCATACTTCTTCAAAATAATCTTAAGTACAGCCTTTTTGTAGGCACCTATATGCCTAAACACTTCTTCTGCCAATGTTATGCTTGATATGTTTGTATTCATTGACAGATAAATATTTCTTTTGGGACATATGATTTCCATAATAGTAAATTAAAGTGATTATACAAATCCTATCTTAAAAACTTTTGCTATAATCAAACTATTACTATACTAGGGAGTTCACTCATGTTATTAGGTGTAAACATAGACCACATTGCAGTACTCAGAGAAGCACGAAAAGTAGCAGACCCAGACCCTTTGGATGCATTAGGGATTTGTAAGCGTGCCGGAGCTGACCAAATAACCATACACCTCCGTGAAGACAGACGTCATATGCA
>JAUVCL010000159.1 GCA_030595845.1 Campylobacterota bacterium | reverse complement strand
GATCTTTGTCTGTATCTTAGAGACTATTTTATAGACCTCAGTCATAGATACGCTGGAGTCTTTTGGATAAAAAGCGATAGAGGCTATGGATATATCAGTATCGATATCCATCGTTTTAACAATTGGCTGCATTATCCCTTTCGGAAGGGCATCAATGTTCCTAAGAACACTGTTGTAAAGCCTGAAGTTTGCCTCGTCTCGTTCTTCTCCGAGATAAAACTGCACATTTAAGATCGCAAAGTTGTCCTGAGCGATACCAAATATATTCTCTACGCCTTCCACTTCTCGCAGTCTTCTCTGCAGAGGTTCAATGATCACTTTCTGGATCTCACTTGCTTTTACACCGGGGTAAGGAACAATGACAGCTCCACCCGCTACAACAATCTGTGGATTTGCCTCTCTAGGGGAAACCTGTAAGGTTATATACCCCATAGCAAGAATAAGAACGCTGAGCATTAACGTAAGCGGATGTTCAATAAAGCTCTCTGCTAATCTCCCCGCTATATTTTTTTTATAGTTTTTAGTGTTCATTATTTATACGCTTTTACCATAACTGAGAAAAGGCGACTTGCTTCATCTACTTTGCTCATTAAGTCATATCGAATTTCAAACCACCGGCTGACATATCCGTCACTAAAGCTATTAAACAGATAGGCAAGTTGCATGGCATCCTCATCGCTAATATCTCTATTTATCTCTTTAAAACATTCAGCCTGAAAAAGAAATATTCCTTGAAGAGGGTGGAAGTTGTCTTTATATAGTGTGTTAAAAAAGAATGGGTTATTGTTTACACTATGATCAAGTGCTATATATTTTTGTGTATAGTAGGAAAATTTCAACTCTATAAAGAGTTTCAGTCTTTTTTCTGCGCTGTCTTGGGGTGTAGTCCTCTTTTTTAATTCCGTAGTAAATGTATTGATCTGATGTTCGATATAGGCCATATACAGCCCCTCTTTTGAGTCAAACATTCCATATATCGTACCAATAGAAACACTGACTATTTTGGCGAGATCTGCCACTTTCATATGCTCATACCCGACTTCTTCAAATAGTGTTGAAGCTTCATTTAGAATTAGATCTTTTTTTAAATCTTGCATTTTTTCTTTTATGTTTATGGACAAAATCGACACCTGTATTTAGAAATTATAGAAGTAGTATACAGTTGAGATACTTTGTTAATAATTAAATAACTAAGTTTGAATTAAGTTACTTAATAAGTATTTATATTCAGTAGTTCTGTTGTATTATGTAAGATAACTATCAAAAGGAGGTAAGATTCATGCGCTCAGTACTACAAACAATGACTATTGTCATCTTACTCGCTACTGCAAATGTAGAAGCTTTTGAATTGAGGACAGGGGTGGTCTCTTCTACTGGAAAGGATGATAAATACGTTTATGAGGGCAAAACATACAGTTCTGGTGATTCTGTCAATATATTAATCGAAATAGACGACTATTGGAAAATAAATCAAGGAAAGTTTGGATGGGGCTGGAGGTTGGGTGGAAGTTATCCTTTAAATACTGATGAGTGGTACTATGGTACAACTATTATAGACGCTGGTTTTGCATTTGGATACGACATCATAAAAGATCTCACGATCAAGGGTGACGTTGGAGCTGGTCTTGATTATCTTAATAAAGATAATAGGATTTTTGCTGTGTACCTCGGGTTAGGTCTGGATTATGTGTTTGTTGAGCATTACATCTTGGGTGTTTCTATAAGACAGTACGAAGAGCATATGGCTGATCATTGGGAAGAGGACAGTACGTATGATTATTCTAATGTGAAAACAACCTTATATGTTGGGTATAGATTTTGACAAAGAATTCAGTACACCTTCCCCATGACAGTAAAAAGATAAAGGTACTTTTTGTCACTGTTCTCTGAAATTAAAGAAGATTTTGTAAACGTCTATAAAAACGATCCAGCTATCCATAAAGAAATACTTGATGAAGACCTAAAACTTGAAGAGATCTATACTCATTCTTAAAAGCAATTAGGTCTTAGAGTATAAATCAAGTTTGTACAGCAAATAGATTTGGATTATAGAGATAAAAACGGTCGTTTGATTATCCATATAGTTACTATAAAAAGGGTTGTATATAATCTAGTGTAAATGGAGAATAAATTGCATAAAGTACTATTTTATAACAAAACTATTATTTGACCTCATACGAGATCAAATAAAAGCTATTGATAGAATGAAATATTACATAATCCCGGCAGTCTTTAATGCATTCATGAAGGCCACTCTTACTTCTGATGGTAATGTTGAAACGTGCTCTTGATGTGCCTTAATGATACGTTTATGTTCTAAACTATTTTCTTGTAGAGTCTCTTCAAAGCATTTGGCATATTGGTGAAACTCTTGAATTACTTGGTCGGTGTTTTGGTGATAGTTCTCTCCACCAATGGTCTTTATTTCAACATGATTATTAGAAATTCTTTCGAGGTTCCAAATGGTTCCCTTCTTTGTTTTGATCTTTCGACTTTCTAGCTTATTAGTATAGGCTAGTATATCCATAACGTTTTGACTATAGCCTTCTCTTGGCGCCCAGGAGTTCAAGAGTTTTTGATCTTCACAAAGCAGCATGAACTTGTAAAAATTAAAATTTACGCCATCCTCTTTTAGGGTTGATATGTGGATATGAAACCCTGTCTCTATATTGGTATGTCCATAACACTCGATAAGTGGAAAAACCGTCTCTATAAAATGCTGTACTCCCTCTTTGGACGATATGGGAATAGATATTTCTACTCCAGTATCCCCAAGCGAAATATCCGGTTTGATTTGTATGCATTGGTTTTTATCAATACTATCTGGAAGCTCAACGGTATTAACCAAGATATCAGCACTACTCAATTTATAAAGATCATGTATAAGTACTTCAATAACCTGGTTAAAGTCCTGTTTAGATGTATCAACGTAAAATTCAAACTCACAGCCATACTGGTATTTGTCATCATGTTTAGTTACATGGTCTTCAGATAAACATGACTGATTTCCACTATAGCGTAGAGTAGTACCTTCTTGTGTGGAGTACATTAAGCACCTACCATGTTAGAAAGATAATTATCAAGTTGATTGATTTTGTAATCTATATCATTTTTCCACTCTCGAAGAGGCTCTTGGTCTTTAGGAATAGATGAAGTTGCTTGTATATAGACATATGCTCTCTGTACACCGTGATGAGTCTTTACTAAGATCTTTTCTCTTTGATAGTAATCTGGCGCACCTTCAAAAGCATCGATCTTCTCTAAAAGGTCTTCTCTTGGTATTTCATACAATTCACCGTGTATTCTGTAAAAAGGAGCATTAATCAGATAAGGGTAATTTCCAAAACTATCTTCATACATACCAAATTTTTTAATAGTCAATGCTTTTCCTAATCGCTTGGCATGATGACTAATAAGTGAGTGGTTGTCAAACCCTTTTTTAAGAGAGCCATACACAAATAAAAGTTCACGAAAAGGTTTCACTTTTTTGAAATGCCCACGGCTCACAATAGTGATATAACCACTCTCATGTAACCTGTGAAGTACTTTTCTTACGGTATCGGAAGGAACATCTTCAATTTTTACACTGGAAAAAGGAACAGTTGTATCTATAGCAAAAGTATTAATTATTTTTTTTACTTTATCAATTGAAGTCATATTGTTCCTTTATAAACGTGACATAATTATAGCAAAACAAGATAAATATGTCACGTTCGTATTCTGAAGCAATTGTTTCAGTAATCAATATTGTAGAGTTTACTTGGTGCCGTAATATTAGTCTCTATTTTTCTCTAGTAATGCAAGTTCTTTGAGTTGAACGAGGTCTAGTTTATCTTTAGGTCGATTCGATGCTTCTTTATTTTTTATCAGATCATTGATTTCCAGAGTATACGCCTGAAGTTCATCAAAATTAGCAAGCTGCTTGTTCTGCCAAGCATCTTCGAATGACAAACCATCTATATCAGTTAAAATATCTATTCGATTGGGTTCAATACCAATTTGTAAAACACTATTGGGCGCTAAAAAATCATTTGGTTCAATATGGAAAGCAACACCAAACTCATCTAAGGCTTGAAAGATCCTAATAGCATTCTCTTCTGTTTTTTCTATCCAGAGGTCAATATCATAGGTACTTCGGGAATAGCCTACTTTGGACATAGCGTATGCACCAGCTATAAGATACTTAACCTCATGTTTATTAAAAAGCTCAATGATGTCTTTGTAATCCTGAGTAAGATACATATTAACTTGCTTGGCTTTGTGGTATAAACCTGCAAATGCTCTTATCAACACGAGAAGGGGGAACTTTACCAGTTTCTTCTCTCCATGCTTCTTGAGACATCTTAGCTAATAATTCCCATGACTCTTTAAGGCTAAGGTGAAGATGAAAACTGTGATGTTCATTAGAATGTAATGCCACTACATTTAATGTAGCTTTTTTTCGACGCTCTGCAGATCGTTCAGCCATAGTTTTCATACAACTTCCTTGCTTGTTAA
>JAUVCL010000198.1 GCA_030595845.1 Campylobacterota bacterium | reverse complement strand
CAATTATGTACGTCAAAATCTTGGTTTTGACGCTATGGAACAAGCGTATATTTTAAGACACGTGAATGAACCAGACATCAATCCTGCACAGTTTTTTTACCATACAAACGTCTTTGATACCGATCATGAAAGATGGTTTTCTGAGTACTATACTAAAAACCATGAGTCAGAACTGGTACTTTATGATGGGATAAAAGACTTACTTCATTCTTTAAAAGACAAAGGTCATACTCTAGGTGTGGCAACCAACGCCTATAGAGGTTCAACTATAGAGTCTTTGACGCATTTAGATGTGCATGATATTTTTGATGGTATAGCCTGTTATGATGATGTGGAACAAGGAAAGCCCCATCCTGATATGTTACATAAGTTGTTAGAGGAATTAAATCATACTACACATGAATCACTCTTCATAGGTGATGGACCACGTGATGAAATGGCAGCAAAAGATGCTGAGATGGACTACATCATGGTTGACTGGGGTTTTACTGATCATTCAGATGCAGTAAGAACGGTTGGAGAGTTGGAAGCAATGTTGTTAGGTGATAGTTAACCGCTTTTCTCAGCAGCTTTTTGATAGACATAGTTTATAACGTACTTTTACCTGCCCATACTCTTGCAGTCAAAGTGATTGAACCATCTTTATGATGTGGCAAATGATCAAAAAGATAATCTCGAAGTCTCTTTCTATCTAACTCATTTAGAGAATTCACATATGTGGGAGCTGGTCCTTGACCACCTAGAAAAGGTTTCCAGAAATCATCAAAATCTTTAAACTTGGTTTCTATTTCCAATCCCTCAATCATGGTATTTCCAAATTCAGCATCTTCAAATAATTTCAGCAACCCATCCTTTGTTGAATTTGGAAATCTGGTACCTTCATGCAATTCTGAAGCACTAGGATCAAGCTTAACAACAGCATCCCAAAAGTATGTTAAGAACTCCATCGTTCCCGAATAATCCCAAATATACACTGCCACTGTTCCTCCCTGAGCCGTAACACGTTTCATTTCACGTAATACCCTTACTGGTTCGGGAATAAAATTTAATACTAAACCTGAAACGACAAAATCAAAGCTTGAATCTTGATAGGACAAATCCATTGCATTTTCTACTTCACAATGCGCAAAATCTCCTAACCGTTGCTGTGCTGCTTTAACAAAACCCTGCGACTGGTCAATAGCTATTAGCTCTGAAGGACATCTCTTATCTATAATTGCTTTGCTCAATGCCCCTGTTCCACATCCTATATCAAGCCATTTTTTTTCAGGTTTAACCGATAACCAATCTACGAATAATTGAGCAACCTTATAACTCCATCTACCCATAAAATATTCATAAGGATCACCTGATTCCCATAAGTCTTGCATAGTCATTTCCTTCCTTTTCGTTCACATCGTCCCCCGGTGAGAATACAAATGTAACTTAAAATACTATAACATATTTTAGACTTATATATCTTTATAAAAAATAATATAAAGAAGAGGGGAAAGCGTGATGCATACAGCATAGTCTTATTATTTAAATGCAAGTACTTTTTGTGCTAATAAGAAACTTTAATCAAATGCAGCCCTCGCGCCTTGGCTTTTGGACTGATCTTTTTCTCTTTGTGATTCACTAGTGCTTCACTAATATCATTCAGGCTAAGCTTATTTTTCCCAAGTGCAAATAATGCACCAGCAATAAACCGAACCATGTGTCTTAAAAAGCCCTTACCCTCGATCTTAAGATAGTAAATTTTATTGCCGAAGGTTGAAGGTTGAGATTCCATTATATCACAGCTAAAAACAGTACGAAAGGTTGAACTCATATTAGCATCTCGTTTCGCGAAGCTATAAAAATCATGTTCACCAATGAAGAGTTTACAGGCTTCTTTCATGAGTTCTATATCAAGTGACACTGTATCTGAGGCTTTACTATTAGAGGGGATATGCACAAGGATATCATTGAGAACTGGGTTGTAGATTGTGTCCGTACAAAAGTAATAATGATACTCTTTACTTTTGCTGTCCTTGTTAGGATTAAATTCTGCAGCACAGGGTTCGCATTGCATGATACGGATGTCATCTGGCAATAGTGAATTCATGCCAAGCAGAAGTTTTCCTGATTCGATTGCCATTGGGATAGTGATTTTTATAACTTGCCCCTGAGCGTGAACACCAGCATCGGTTCGGCTTGAAGCTGAAATAGTACAGTTCTGATATTTGCATATTCTTTTGAGTATTTGCTGGATACTTGCCTGGACTGTGGGTCTTGGGTCACTTGTACCTAGGTCTTGCCAGCCAAAGTAGCTGGTGCCCTTGTATGCAATTACGAGACGATGATGATACTTCATATTAATTTTCTTTTTCATTTAGTATACTACCAAAACTTTAAATAAGTGGTAATTTTTATGATATAATATTTACCAATAAGTATGTAGAAAGGAGAGCTAATGACAAAAGATTTTATCTTGAATTATCTTGCAAATGTTAAAGATAAATATATGCAAGAAGGCATCATAATTAAAGCTCTTTTTGGTTCATATTCTCGAAATGAAGCCACGGAAACAAGTGATGTAGACATACTGATCGAAGCTACACCATTGTTTGCAAATACATATGGATTTGCAGCTATATCTAGACTCAAAGAAATAGAGTTGGAACTTGGTAAAGTATTTAAAACAAAAGTAGATTTAGCGGATATCTCAGGTATGGGAAAGACAGCAAAGAAATTTATAATTGATAGAGCGATATATGTCTAAAGAACCTATCAGTAAAATCTATTTTATCCTTGAAAAGATAGAGTATATAGATCAAATCATAGAAAACAGTGTCAAACTATCATTAATAAAGAATCTTAAATGTCAAAATCACTCATAACCGATATATTAGCTATTTTTCTCATAGGAGCATCATTTATTGCGCCAGAGTCATATAAGCAGTTGGTGCTTTTTACAGGGTTATTCGCTTTCTCTGGAGCGGTAACCAACCAACTTGCCATTCATATGTTATTTGAAAAAGTTCCATTACTGTATGGTTCAGGAGTGATAGAGAAGAATTTTGAGACTTTTAAAGAATCCATTCGAGTGATGATCATGAAACAGTTTTTTACTAAAGAGCAGTTGGGTGACTTTTTTGCTAAAGAAGAGCAGAAGATAGATCTAACACCTCTGGTTGAAGGTGCCGACTTTTCTCCTGCTTTTGATGCATTGTCTAAAACAGTGATGGAATCTAAGTTTGGGGGAGCCATTCAAATGTTTGGTGGGGAAGAAGCATTGGATGGCTTACGTGAACCATTTTCCCAAAAACTTAAATCAGCGGTTTCTTCT
>JAUVCL010000210.1 GCA_030595845.1 Campylobacterota bacterium | reverse complement strand
ACTGCCAAATGGTAAGTATCTAACGCCTAAAAACAGTGCTAAAGCTTCAGACAAACAGCTGGTAACTGAGTTTACTACTGAGTTTGAGCCTGAAGATGGTGAGACATATGTCGACCTGAAAAATGGATTTAAAGAGGAATTTGAAAGTGAAATAGCAACTGTTGGATTTTTAGTACCAAAATCGTACACACTTAAGTCTGATGATTACGACTTCTTTGATACCTATTCTATTATTAGGTTTAATGTCATCTTTCCTGTATCCAAGAACCATCCAGATGCGGGTTCGTATGCACCTTTTTCACTTGTAATTTACAAAAAGAAGGGTGACGATGCAGTACATGTAGCGTACCCTTCAATAGACAATTGGATTAATGATCTTGGTATCACTGATGAAGAGGCCATCAAAGAGGTTAAAAAAACTCAAGGCATGATCTCTGAAATACTTGAAGAACTAACTGAATAATTTTTTCAGTAATCACTCCTGAAAATCCACCAAGTCTCTGGTCCAAACGGACCAAGAGATCGCTTCCCTCTTCACCTAGAACAACCAATCCTTCTTCAAAACTATCTCTCTAATATTTACATATTTACTGATTGTCTTGTAGATTAAGTTTTGGAGATGTATACTTATTATGAAAAATAATTTTAATTATAACGGAGGCTCAAAAATGAGAAATATTATTATTGCTACATTACTTTTAAGTGGTGGCTTAATGGCGGCAGACAGTGTACAGGCAAACAGTGCAGGTGGATTTGCAAAAAGTATAGATGGCGCAGCATTTTATAAACAGCAGTGTTCAAATTGTCATGGTGACAGAGGTGAAAAAGCTCCTGGAAAAACAGCACCATTAGCGGGCAGAGATGCAACTATACTGGCATTGACGATAAGAGCATATAGAGATCAGAGCAATGACATCGGATCTTACACTATGCACAAAAGCAGTCAGATGATGAAAGATGCAACTGTGAACCTTTCCGATAGACACATTGGCGCTCTTGCAAAATATATTAGCAGCTTACAATAATTTAAACATATATGCTGAACGCTTCGGCATATAACTTCTGTTCTCCTCGTTCCATCCCTTTTATATACAAGTTCAGGGACAAGAATAAAGCATATTAAGTCGTGGATATTAATGCAGTAGTCTCCGTCGTTGATGCTACGTATAGCAACTATGGTTCCAAATCTAAAAAAGCCAAGCAGTTGGTTTTTTCTTAACGATTTTCACCTTCGCAGGAATGACTGTATCTTAGATATATGTAGTAGCTAAAGTCTTGCACTAAAAGTGCATAGTTTTGAACTAGCGAACTGGGACAATAAAGCCGTTAGCACTTTACTCTTTTTGAAGTTCTGCTTCATCAAGAATAGAAAGAAACCCATCCTCTTCCCTCGAGCCTCTGTCATCATGGAAAACTTTGCCGTCACTGCCTACAAAGTAGTGTCTTGGCACCCCTTGAGTCTCAAAATGAAAAGGGATTATATGTTGGTCTCTTGATAGATATACAGATATGTACTCTTCATTTAATCTCTCAATAACAGCTTTTTTTGAAAGTGCCTTCTTTTTAAATAAAACACAGAACCTGCAATCATCTGCACCAATAAATATATATATGTCTTTATTTTGTTGTTTTGCTATCTCTAAAGCATCATCGTAGTCGTGTATCCAGTTTATCTCACTTGCCAAAAGTGATGACATAAAAAGCATAGGTAATAAGAATTTTTTCATGCGATATTTTACACATAAAAGCATTAAAATGATATAACGCATTATAGGTAATTATTGGATATCAGAGCTATTGTAGAATAGGTGAATGACAACTTTAAATAATAAATTATTATAAGACAATTAAAGAATATTATAATAGACGTTTGTATATACTCCTGTTATTAAACCCTAAAGGCATATACCCATGTTACACCCACCAATAGTTCATTTCGCAATGGTTTTACCTCTTGTAGCTTTAGTCTTCTCTCTTATATATCTTGTAAAAAGAGATACGCTTATGTCAAAAATCTCTTCTCGCATGACACTTATAGCGGCGCTTGCTATGGCAGCAGCATGGTATAGTGGAAATCAGGCTGGACCTGAGATCTATAATTTCCTCAGCGCAGAAGGCAAGGAAGAGTTGATGGAGCATAAAGCCCTTGGTCTTTACTTAGCTATTGCCATGGGTATTATCGCAGTCATTAAGATGGTCGGCTGTTATATGAAAAAGTTTATTATCGAAGCTTTAGCTGTTGTGTTACTTCTTGGAGCAACTGTTGTAACTTTTGCACAAGGAAAAGATGGCGGAGAGATAGTTTATAATCACGGTATGCCATTTAAAGCTTATGTGATTGAAGATAAATTAAAAGACGCGGTAGCCGAAGCTGAAGATCTTGAAGAAGACGAAGAAAAAGTTGAGCTCTATGAAGATACCATTGATGAAATAGGTATGTTTAGTGAAAAGGTTGACAAGGTTTTGGGGAATGAGTCTGCAGAGGATGAAGAAGAGGAAGACGAAGAGTAACAGTAGTCTCTCTCAGCACTACTATGTACGATTCAGTTCTCGACTGATCGTACCTCTATCGCGATTTAAATAGTTATCTCTACCTGTTTAGACCCCTCACTTTTTAAAGTATCTCAATACCTTTCTTCCATGACCATCTGTATATAACTCACTTTTCACCCACTTTACTTTAGTCCGTTTAAATAAGAAAATATGATATTATTTAACAACTTCAGATTTAAATTTT
>JAUVCL010000206.1 GCA_030595845.1 Campylobacterota bacterium | reverse complement strand
CTCTTTGGATTTGCAGATGCAGATATCGGAAAACTGGCGAAAATCTATCTTAAGGAAGCCAGCACAATCAAAGAACTTATTGCTAAGATAAAGCCTATCTTTGCACCTAAGGATTTTGAAGGTGAATGGGGTGAGCAGATGCGTAAAATGGAAGTGATTGTACAGAATGCACCGATGATAAAGGACTTTGATGCGTTCAAGTCCTTTATTATGAAAGAGAGTGGACTCAAGGGTGAAAACTTCTTTACCCCTCTTAGACTGCTGTTAACAGGTGCCCAACATGGGCCTGAACTCTCGGATATCTATCCGCTTATTAAACCTTATTTACTGGAGGTAGCCTCATGATAGGTGAAATTTATGGACTTATAAGATCAATCGCTATACTTTATATGTGGATTATAATCATTGCGTCATTTTTAAGTTTTGTACGTCCTGACCCACACAACCCTGTCGTACAGGTTTTATATCGATTAACAGAACCGGTATTTGCTTTTATACGTAAAAAGTTACCATTTGTAGTCATGGCAGGGATCGATCTGTCTCCCTTAGTAATTATATTTGGTTTGCAATTTATTGATATCATTATTAGAAATGCTGTCTTTGGATAAAAGAGTATGAAATTTTACTTACGCTTTACCCTAATACTTTCTTTTTTACTTGCACCATCAGCTCTTTTAGCTAAAACTTTTGACTATTGGGCTGTACATAACATGCCCAAAAGTATAGAAAAAGATTACTACATTTGGCGTTTTCTTTCACAAAAAACTACTACAAAAGCAGAAGCCAGAAAAATTATCTATGAAGCAAGCAGACTCAATAAAAAACTGCGTACTGTCTATAGAAAAAAAACCGGTTTAAATGTCGAACTTCCTAAAATCAAAGCCACAGGTCCTGTCGACAATAGTTGGAGGAAAAGAAGTAAAGCCAATAAAAGTTTTAAACATGGTTTAGCACTACTCAAACAAAAAAAACCAAAACAGGCTGTAAACTACTTTGAAACTGCCCGTCAGAACTATAAAAAAAGAGTTGATGTTGACAAGTCTCTTTTCTGGCTCTATATGAGTACCAAAGATGACAATTACATTAAACTTTTACGTGAGAGTTGTCATGTCAATATCTATACACTTATAGCTGCTGACACTATCAGTGGCAGATACCCTAAGACGATCACAGAATCTATCTGGAGAAGTCGTACATCCGGATTTGATATCAAAGACCCTATACACTGGGCAAAAGTCAAACATAAGATGAAAGCGGGTGTAGATCTCGAAGATCTGGCAGATGACCATAAATCTCAAGAAGCTATCGGAGTTTATACCTATATCAAAGCAAAAGCATGCAACTACGAAGATTCATACTTTCCCATGCCGTATCGTGATGTAATGAAAAA
This sequence comes from Campylobacterota bacterium, assembly GCA_030595845.1. Classification (GTDB taxonomy): domain Bacteria; phylum Campylobacterota; class Campylobacteria; order Campylobacterales; family Sulfurovaceae; genus Sulfurovum. The sequence goes on along the minus strand of JAUVCL010000206.1, from coordinate 1,661 downwards.
AATGACACCTGAACGTCAAGCCCTTATCTATGCTATAGCAAGACAAGAGAGCCGTTTTGTACCAGCTTCTGTGTCACGTTCTTTTGCATTGGGCATGATGCAGTTCATGCCATTTCTTGTCAAACATGTCGCAAAAGAGAAAGGACATACTATAGACTTAGATGATATGTTTGATCCCTATAGAGCTATAGAATATGCCGACTTTCATTTAGATTATCTAACCAAATACCTTTACCATCCGCTCTTTATAGCCTATGCCTACAATGCTGGTATAGGCTTTACCATACGACACATTAAAAACAAGCGTCACTTTAGAAAAGGACCATATGAGCCATATATGAGTATGGAGACTATGAAAAATTATGAAGCAAAAGAATATGGGAAAAAAGTACTTGCAAATTATGTTATTTATCTTAACAAACTTGGTGTGGTTACACGCATCTTCCCACTTTTAAAAGTTCTTGCAACACCTTCTGCAACTGACAAGTTTAGAAAATGATCTTCGTAAAAGAGGAAGAAGATTCACTCTCTGTTAAAAACCTTTTTTTGTATAGACATACTTTGCTACTTTAGCAAAAGAGAATGACCCTTCTCCATATCTTTCATTTTTAAAGATAAGTTTAAATTGTTTCTTCTTTGTATGTTCAAATGTTACCAAATAGTATGAACCCCACTCAGTCACATAAGAAAGGTTTTTAAGTCTCTCATCATTTATATTGAGTGTTGTGATCATTATGGCTTTTTTACTGTTAAGTGTTAAACCATCATTTGAAACAGTGCGATTATTCTCTTTATTGACATTTTGTTTTGTGTCTGGTTCATCATTCTTATCTTCATCATCAAAACCTATAAATGTAGCTATATCATCAAATAGTGAATTAGATACATATTGAGGCTGTTGTTCTTTTTTATCCCTCATTTCTTGAATATCCTCTGCATCACGAATACCCATCATCTCCACAATATTTTCAACACCTTCATCTTCAAAATGAATACCAATTAGAAACTCTTCATCTCTGTTATCATTTTTTTCAAAATTTTGTTTATATAGATAGGTTGCTGTTACCACTAATGTGGTGATATTTTTATAAAAAAATTGTATTTTTTCTGTTTTTTGTAACTGTTTATGATAATCAACGTTTTCTTTATAAGACTTAATAAGTGCATCTTCTCTTGATGTAGTACAGCTAACTAGAAAAGCTGTGGCAATAAGTAGTATCCCTGGTTTGAGCACTTGCCCTCCTTGTATTTATAGTGATTTTAACATAGATTCAATAAATATTGATGTATAATTCTGCCAATTATTCAGGGCATCTTTAATAATAGGTAATTCTCACAATGGGTTTCGCAAATGTAAGATAGTGCAAGAGGCTTTCAAGTCCTAGCCATAGCTAAGACGAATTAAGTAACTTGTGCTAGATTGCGTTTGCGAAGCCCACCCTTGGGCACTTCCAGCTTTCGCCTATGCGTCGTTACTCTTTTTTGACTTAGCTAAGGCTAGGACTTCAAAAGAGTGCCTAGCCTAGACAAAAGCTGGAAGTGTTGTGAGTATCACCTATTCTTAAAGATGCCCTCTAGAAGGAAATCATACTATGAGTAAAAGAGTTGCCATTGCATTTACAGGTCCGTCAGGAAGTGGGAAAACAACCCTCGTAGAAAAG
>JAUVCL010000037.1 GCA_030595845.1 Campylobacterota bacterium | reverse complement strand
CTCCAAAGGATTAACGGGAGGATATCTCCCACTTTCAGTGGTGATGACAAGTGATGATGTCTATAATGCTTTTTATTGTGATTATAATGAGCATAAAGCTTTTTTACATTCCCATAGTTATACGGGTAATCCTTTGGCATGCGCAGCCGCTTTGGCTACCTTGGAAATATTTGAACAAAATGATATTCTGGAAGACAATGCCAAAAAAAGTCATTATATTTTACAGAATTTAGAAAAGTTTTTAGATTTACCCAATGTAAAAGAGATCAGGCAGCAGGGAATGGTTACAGCCATTGAGTTGGAGGGATATGAAGCCAGTGAACGTATAGGGTTGAAGATCTATGAGTATGCATTGACACAAGGGGTACTTTTAAGACCTTTGGGACATGTTATCTATTTTATGCCACCCTATATTATTACGAATGATGAGATAGATAAGATGATAGCAGTAGCCTATGAAGGGATCAGGAAGATCGTAAAATAGCGTTATAGAACCCCAAAAAGGGTTCTATTTCCTAAAAAACCCTTTATTCTTTTGTTTTAGACGTTCAAAGTGGGTTTTTGCTCTTTTAATACCAAACTCCATGGCGTCTTTGTAAAGATGTTCAGCTCTCTTTTTATCTTTTTTTGTGCCTATACCGTTTTCATAAAATTGCCCCAGGTCACAAAGTGCTTCAGGGTAGTCATCCATTGCAAGTGTATTGAGAAGAATAAAGGCTTGAGGTATGTTTTGTGTCAACAGTACACCTTTGTAGAGTTCTCTGGCTAAGATGAGTTGTGCAAAAGGTGATGGAGTAGCCGCCGATACAAGTAAGAGTTGTGTTGCCTGTGAGAATTGCTGCTCTCCCATTAATTTTTTAACCTGCGCTAATGTCTCTTCTATCTCTTCTTCACTGTATGTCTCTTGACTAATTTTTGTCAACAGTTCAGAGAGGGCAGAAAATGGTTTCTGACTGCCGTGGGAAGAAGGATACTGTTTGTGCATACTTTCGAGTTTCTGTGCTATATAAGGAATACTCTTATATTGGGTGGGGGTTGTATCATCGGGTATGGTGTTTGAAGGGGAGAGTTCTTTGAACGGGTTTATTGCTTCTTGTTGTAATATACTTTTCTCAACTAGGGGCTCTTGTAACGGTTTTTTGGAAAATGGCTCATCTTGTGTCAACAAGAGAGATACTTCCTCTGGTACTTCTTCAACTTTGATATTTTGCATAGGTGTTGGGCTTAAAACATCAATGCTATTTGTTTCTTTTTCTAAAATCTCTTCACCCAGGATATCAAAAAAATTATCTTTAGGAATGGCAGAAGTGGGTATGGCAGTTTTGATGGATTGGCTTGGCAGTGTAAAAAAATTATCGTCTTCTGTATAGTTAATGCTTAGATCAATATTATCTGTAAGTACATCATTCACATCCATATTGAGTAGAGAGTCAAAATCACTTGTTGTACTCTTATTTATAATGCTATCACTTTCCTCTGCATGATTGCTTTGGATAGCTGGGGAGACAGAGAGAAAATCATTAATATCGATCTTTTCGATCTTTTTGATAGGTTCTCTTTTCTTCTCTTTGAGTAGAGGTTTGGCAGTAGGGATTTGAAGATCATCACCCATAAAATCATTGATATCTATTTCAGTTTTTTCAGCATTTTCTTCCGGGGTTACAAAAAGTTGAAATTCATCAATGGTTGACTGGTCTTCTTTTGTATGTATCTGTTCTTTCTCCTGAGAACTTCTTTGTAGTACATTTTCTGTAGGCGTTTCTATATAAGTAGTAATCAGCCCCTGTGCTTGAGCATAATTTTCTGCTTGAAGCACGGAAATAATATTTTGGATCTTCTCATCTGTTTTTAAAAAGCCCAATTTTAAGATCTGCAGTTGAATGGTTTCAATGTCAGTGATCGAAATGGCAATTTTAATGATACTTAATCTTTTTTTAGTTTGATTCATAGCTCTATCCTATGTGAGAAATTTACGGGGGAATATTTGACAAAGAGTATAACAAAACTATGCTTTACTACACTGTTTACAGTATAATATTTTATTTGAATCTAAAGGGATGGAATATGAAAATTTTAGTGATGCTCCTGATCATGATGGCAGAACTCTCAGCCATGAATCAAAATGGGCTTCTTGTAGGAAAATGGCAATCGATCAGTCAGACGCAAAATAAGGGAACACTGACCATAGAAAAAGAGTATCTGAGTTTAAATGCAAACCATACATTTTCTATTTTATTACTGGTGAGTGTTCAAAAAGGTGATGCTTTTGTCAAAGATCTCCAAATTAAAGGGTCTGGTATTTGGAAAGCACATAAAGGGACAATGGTGTATGTCATTAAAACAGTAGATGTCCCCTTTGCAAAAGAGGTGTATCGTATCTCTCAGACATCATTAGAGCAGCTGGCAAACTATTTTAAACATCGATTTGATGGACAGCCTATACGTATCAATAGTATTACTCAGTTAAATACAAAGCAGTTAAGCATGATCAATGAGAATAATAAGGAGACGTATTATACCCGTTAGATATTGGCTGATAAGGCTAACAATCTACAGGAGTTTTCTAAAATAGAGATCTTTTTTGCCATCTCTGTGATATCTCTATCATAAGAGATGAGACCAAAACCTTTGATGAGAAGTAGGTGGGTGTCATGTTGTTGAAAGAATTGAGGTATCTCATAGGGTGCACGCTCTAACCAATCATCCATATTTTTAGGATCATATACAATGATCTCTCCTAAGATCTTTTTCCCATAATAATCCTGGGGAGAGACTTTACCGTGCTTGAGTGAGTAAGCTGTTGCATACGGTGGCATGGTATAGGAGATATATTTTGCACTGGGAATGTGCTCATAAATATTTTCATGAATGTGAACATCTGGATTTGCCATACTCCAACGATAATCTCTTTTTTGACAGTCAAGTCTTACCAGTGATTCTTCTGTGACTTCATCCAAGATAGTATCTTTGGAATTAATGATGAACCCGCTGGTACTTACTCGTGCAGAGATAGATCCGTGATACACGCTGAAGAAGTTTTTATTAAAGAGGGAGAGTGAAATATGTTTGATATCTTCTATGAGATGTTTATCAACCATTATGGAGCCTTTTTCATCTAATTTCGCTATTATAACATTGATAGTTAAAATAGCACCCACAACACAAAAGGATTCAGATGCAAACACCTCACATACCAGTACTGTTGGATGAAGTGTTGGAGAGTTTTAAAGATGTGGGTGGGGGATACTTTGTAGACTGTACACTTGGATATGCCGGGCACAGTTCTGAAATGTTGGCCAAATATGAGAACTTACATCATATAGGGATAGACCGGGATGATGAAGCCTTGGTATTTTCGAAAAAACGTTTAGCACCTTATGCGAATCGAAGCACACTCTATAAAGGTACATTTGCTACGGTCTTTCCTACATTAAAAGAAAAACCTGTGATGGCTGTTTTGGCAGATTTTGGTGTCTCTTCTTTGCAACTTGACAAAAAAGAGAGGGGTTTCTCTTTTACTTCTGAAACCTTGGATATGCGTATGGATGCTTCCTCAGCATTTTCAGCTTATGAAGTGGTCAATACCTACCCCAAAGACAAGCTGGAATATATCTTTGATACCTACGGTGAAGTCCGTTCTTATAAAAAATTGGCTGCAGCAGTGGTAGAAGCCAGAGTACAGTCACCTATAGAGAGTGCAAAAGCATTGTCTGATATTGCAAAAACAGTGATACCTTTGGGAGGGAAGATACACCCTGCCACTTTGATGTTTCAGGCCATACGTATAGAAGTCAACAATGAACTAGGAGAGATAGAAGGCTTACTCGATGCCTTGGAAAAGAAGCATACAAAAAATGAAGTGGTTTCACTGATCTCTTTTCACTCTTTAGAAGACCGTCTGGTTAAAAACCGTTTTAAAAAATGGGCACAGTCCTGTATATGTGATCCCCAGGCAATGCGTTGTACTTGTGGAAAAAATCATGCTTTGGGAAAAGCATTTTCTTCCAAACCTGTTACTGCAAAAAAAGAGGAACTGAAGATCAACCCTCGAAGCAGGTCAGCAAAAATGAGAAGTTTTAGATTTAAAAAAGACAGTGATGACAATGAAAACTAAAAAGAAAAAATCTCAAGCCAATGGTATCACTTTTGGGATGGTAATGGTGGTTTTGATCTCTGTATCTATTGTCCTGATCTTGACTACGATAAAGATATATTTGTCCAATCAAATTTATTATCAGAGTAAAGTGGTCAATAAAATGAAAAGAGAAGTTTCTGCATTGAAGGCAGAGAAAGTGATGCTTGAACGAAGTGTAGAAGAGTTGAAGTTTAAAAACAGGGTGACAGATACAATTTTTGCAATTGGGGTAGACTAAGCATTATGATACGTAGTTTTATCACTTTTGCTGTAGATAAACCCATCATCAACCATATACTGATGGCATTTATGTTATTGCTTTCGATCTTTGCTTATCAGAATATCGCTAAAGAGATATTTCCGGCATCACAGTTAGATAAGATATCAATTTCTGGTGGTTATCCGGGGGCATCTGCGGATGTCTTGGATAAAATGGTAGTAGGTACCATAGAAGATGGACTTAAAGGTATTTCTGAGGCAGATACCATTTACACAACGATTCAGAACGGCTCTTTTCTCATTCAGGCAGATATTAAAACAGGGAATGACACACAGTTGGTACTCTCCGATGTTAAAGATGTCATTTCAAATACAAGACGTGACCTCCCCGGAGATATGGATGAACCTGTAGCACGTATCTCGGTACATGATTATCCGGTGTTGCTTGTGGCGATCTCCGGTGATGTAGAAAAATCTGCGCTTATTGATGCTGCGAACGATCTCAAAGGTAAACTGGCACTGATCAAAGATCTTTCGGGTATCGATATACGTGGAGATGCAGATGATGAAGTAGTCATCACGATCGATCAAAAGAAATTAGAGGCTTATGGTCTGGAAAAAACAGCTGTGTATCAGGCCATTTCAGGGATCGCTTCTATTTTTCCTGCGGGTACCTTGGATGGGCAGGGGGATCACCTTTATATATCTACGATCAACGGAGAGAAAACCAAAGAAGCAATATCCGGTATCTTGCTGACAGTAGGCGGTAAACGTATACGCTTGGGAGATATCTCCTCTGTATATGTAGGTCTTGAAGAAGCAAGGCAAGTATCACACTTTAACGGTAAAGAAAATATCTCTTTAAATATCAACAAGAGTAAAGAGGGAAATGCCATTGCGCTGAGCAAGCAGATACGCCAAGAACTCAAAGAATTTTCAAAGAAATATGAAGATATTGAGTTCATTGCTTATACGGATACTTCTATTTGGATCAAAAACCGTTTAAATTTAGTCTCTTCTAACATTCTGTTTGGGCTTATTTTAGTATTTCTTGCTTTGCTTCTTTCTGTAAATATACGCATTGCTTTAGTGGTGGGCATAGGGATACCTGCGAGTTTTATGATAACGATCATTGCTGCAGATATGGTAGGGTACAGTCTTAATATGCTTAGTCTTTTAGGTATGCTTATTGCCTTGGGTATGCTTGTTGATGAAGCCATTGTTGTGGCTGAAAATATTTACCGGCATATAGAAATGGGTAAGAGTCCTAGAGATGCAGCCATTGATGGTTCTTTAGAAATGTTCCCCGCAGTTTTAACCGCAACACTTACTACTGTATTTGCCTTTTTACCTTTGCTCATCATGTCGGGAAAAATGGGAATGTTCATGCAGGTGCTTCCTGTGATGATCTCTATCTTGTTACTCTCTTCACTGTTTGAAGCATTTTATTTTTTACCATTGCATGCCAAAGAGTTTTTTAGCATAGGGAAGATCGATTTAAATGAAGATCGTAAAAGCTTTTGGACACAGTGGTTAGCTTTTTATGAGAAGCTTCTTGGACGTTTACTGATAAGAAAAAAACTTGCTTTGTTTTTGATGCTCTCCTTTATCATATTGGCAACCATTGGTATGATAAAGATCACCAAATTCCAGCTTTTTCCCGAATTTGATGCCCAACAGGTCTATATGAATGGGAAAGTCAACATTAACAATGAGTTGAAAGATACAGAAGTGTATGTGACACAGATAGAAGAAGCACTGCTCAAAACGTTAGATAAAAATGCAGTAGATTCTGTGACTTCGGTCATAGGTTTTAAATTTAACAAAGACCAAAGTTTTGAGACGGGTAATAACCTTTTTCAGATCTTTATCAACCTGCATGAAAAAGCACCGGAAAATTTCTTTGATACATACATAAATCCTGTATTTTCTCTAGAGTATGATGGCAGTGATATGATTAGAGAAAAACTTTCCCAGGAGATTTCCAAAGAGATAGATAAAGATGTGGTGCAGATCTTTAAAGATTTGGAAGTAGATGGCAAAAAGATCTTTGAAGAGTTTAATGTCTATGTACAGCAGACAGGACTTGTCGGTAATGACATAGAGATAGGTTTTTCCCACTTGAATCAGAAAAAAACACTTGAAGCGATGCAAATGCTTGAGGCAAACCTCACTGCGACAAAAGGTATTTATGATATCTCCAATAATGCCAATGAAGGAGAGAGAGAACTGAAACTTCGTGTCAATGAGTATGGACAGCATCTTGGTTTCTCTGAGTCTTATGTGATCTCCATATTGAAAGGGGCATTTTTAAAAGCAGAGTATGCAAAGATGTTCAATGAAAAGGGTCTTTTGCGTATACGTATAGAAGATGTCTATAAGAGTGACAGTTCCATGATAGCCAATTTTAAACTCACCACGCCCGATAAAACAAAAGTGGTAAGACTCTCAGATGTATGTGACTTTACTTTCCAAAAGAGTTTTGTCAAGATCTTTAAAGAAGATGGAGACAAGGTTCGTTCTGTGTTTGCTGCTGTGGATAAAAAGCTTATTACTCCAGCTGAAGCTATGAAAAACATTAAACCGCTTTTAGAGAAAATAGAAGAGAGTGGGGTGAAGGTGATCATCAAAGGGGATGCAAAAGAGAGTTCCAAAGTACAACAAGAGATGAAACAAGCAATGATCATTGCTATGTTCCTCATTTTTATCACTTTGGTATGGATGTTTAACTCACTTGTTCTCCCTCTTATCATTCTTACTACAATACCACTCTCTATACTGGGTGCATTGATAGGTACAAAACTCATGGGCATTCATATGACAATGCCTGGAATGATGGGTGTTATAGGACTTGCAGGTGTTGTCGTAAATGATGGACTTATTATGCTTAGTTTTATACGTGGAAGCAAAGATTATGATGAGATGCACCATAAAGCAGGGATGAGACTAAGACCTATTTTGCTTACATCTGTCACAACGGTACTTGGTTTATCATCGCTAATGTTCTTTGCTTCAGGACAAGCACTTATTTTACAACCTATGGCGATAAGCCTTGGTTTTGGTATTGCCTGGGCGACAGTGTTGAACCTTTATTATGTCCCTTTGATGTATGCAGTGATATTTAGGGTAAAAAGTTAAGTTACTGGGCTAATATTTCGGTCTTCAAGAATATAGTTGATATCAAGATCATCACCAAACTCTTTGAAGTATTGACATATTTTGTCAAGTTGAATATCTGAACGTTCTAAATAAGGGTGATTATCTACAAATTGCCAAAGGGGTTCTGGGTTTTTACAAAGTTCTTTGAGATAGTACTTTGTAACCTCTCCCATAGTTCCTTCTGTTTTCTCTATGGCAATTGCCAAAGCTTCTTTTTTAATGACAAATGGAAATCTTACTCCATGAAAATCTATGGCATCACCTATTGACTCAAAAGCGACACTTTGTCTTTTTAAAATATGATGCAATGAATGTTCCATAATGGCAAAAATTCTAAAATAATGATAAAGAAGAAAGTTGATTCTTGTTGCAGACATCAGTGCTAACGAAAGATAGGTTCTTAGTTTTAGTTCGGAAAAATCTTTGTGTGGAACCTGCTCTTTGGCTAAAGCAAGACGTGATATTTCACAAATAGGTAGATTTTTAGTGAAGTGCTCAATATTTTTTATATGTAAATCTTTTTCCATGGGTATTTTTTTCACAGGGGTACGTTTGTTGACAAAAAATATTCTTACTGACCCAACATACTTTTTTGTTTCATTATGTTGTAAAAGATAAGTAAATGACTGTTCATCATCTTGAGAAAAAATATATTCTTTAGTCTCTTCAATATCCGGGTAGTGGTTAACAATAACGTCATTTCTTATCATTTTTATAGCTTGGTAATCTTCTTGTGTCGTAGCGAGAACAAGTGAGTATTCTTCTGTTAATAGATGAAAAACTTTATTAAGCATTGAAATTCCTTGTATGTAGTAGTTAAAGTATAGATTTATTTTCGTTATATTTTGCTAAAAGACATTTTAACTATTAAAATAGGTGTAATAGTTAAACTAAGGTATAATAAAAACAAGAAGTTTAGAGATTGGATAAAGTTATGAGATATTTTTTTGGACAAAAAATAATACAGAAGAGCTTAATTTTTTTAGGGCTGCTCTCTTTAAATACAGTCTATGCAGAAGATGTGAATAGTAATTTAAGAGAATATAATCAAAAAAATGATTTAAGTCAAAAAACGATTGATGAAAATAAAGGGCACTTAACACTTTTTACCAGAGAAAGACTGGAAAAAATGCATGCTAAGACGCTTAAAGATGTCTTTAAAACAACTCCAATGATTTATTATCATGAAAACAGATATGGTCTTCCTGACCCTTTGGGGAGTGGTGGATTTGAACCTTACAACAGTAATTTTATTCGTGTTTTTATAGATGGGGTAGAGGTGACCCAGGGGTGGATGGGAAGTGGTTTGATGCTCTATGGAGATATAAATATTGATTTTGTAGATCATATAGAGTTTTATTATGCCAGTCCTTCTTTTGAAACGTCTACGGAACCTGCCTTCCTTACAGTATTTTTATATTCTAAAACCCCGGAACAAGATTCTGGGGGGAAAGTCAATCTTATACAGGGAAATAGAGGATACAATTCTCAAAGTATCAGTTATGGGCAAAAAAAAGAAGATCTTTCCTATATGGTGAACTTTTCTCATACCAATGCAAAAAGAGAGACTGTAGACAATGGTACTTCTACACCTCTTAGTAGAGACTTCGAACGTACACAGCTTTTTTCTTATGTTAAAAATGATGATCAGATATTTCACTTACAGGTGATGAAAAAAAATACTGACGGCCTTGCCGGAATGAGTTGGGATGCCACTCCTTTAGAGTCAGGGATAGACTATCTTAATGTGCATATGGATTATGGGATAGAGTTAAGTGAGCATTGGCGTGCACAATTTGCCTATGAGTGGCTTAAAGTAGATATAGTTCAGAAAGATGAATATCCTTTGGTATGGGCAGATGCCTTAGGTTCAAATACATTTAATGGAGAGTATAAAAACAGTACTTATACCGCGGAACTGACATATAAAGAAAACATAGGAGATCATCGTATAACAGCAGGGCTGAAAGGAAGATACAAGGAACTTGATTCGTATGAACGAGATGGTTTGGATGCTTTAATGGTACCTTTTACATCTGAACAGATTTTTTCTCTTTTCTTTCAGGATCAATATGCATTAACTGATCAAGAATTATTGACATTGGGAATCTCTTATAATCATATATCTCGTAACGGTGGAGTAGAACATGATGACCTTTTACAACTGCGTTTAGGCTATATCTACAGTAGTGAGCATTGGAGTTATAAAACGTATCTTTATCGTACACAGTTTGCCTTAGAACCTTTTACACGCTATTTGGCACTTTCAAATCCTCTGTTAGATCCTGTAAATTCCCAGGATGTTTCATTGCAGACTACTCTAGGTTTCACTCAAGAGGTGAGCTATGTGAAGAAAAAACATCGTTTTGACTTAAAGTTGTACATCTTACAGGATGAAGATGGCCTTTTTGGAAATAATATACCTGGAGTAGAAGGTGATACAAAATATTTCACTACAGTTTTTACGTATGATTATGATTTTGATTTGAATAATAAGATGAATTTACAGCTCTATTATGCTCAGTATAGAGATATCTTGACTGAACCTAAGCTTGAAGATGTGAGTGGATATCTCAGTTTTATAAACACCTATGAAGATTTTGATTTTTACAACGGCGTAGTTTGGCATAGAAATAGTTTAGACTGGAAAAATTATTATGATGTGACAAGTTCAATCTCTTGGAATGTAAAGGAGGACCTTACCTTAACACTTAAAGGACAAAACCTTTTAGATAAAGCAAAAAAAACAAATTTGTCTAGAGTTGATCCTGCGACGGGAAGTCTCATACTTCCTTTGAGTATTTCTCCTATTGATCAGCGTATTACAATTGAGTTGGAGTATATGTTTTGAGAAAAATATTTATTCTCTTAATCTTTTTGTATGGGCATCTCTATGCGCTAGAAAGGGAGAGTACACTTAAAATGTATCATGGTATATTTTCTGCTCTGTCATCAAAACCAATGACTTCTGTCTATACAACTGATAGGGAGTATAGAAAAGTATTCACGACTTCCAAAAGAATATTTTTGGCGAAAAAGCCTGAAGAGTCAGATATTATTTTAATTACAAATAGATCAACACTCGGAAGTATTATAAAAAGAAACAGTCTAAATAAACATGGGCAAAAACCTATTTTATTTGTGACGGATTATCGTTTTTTAAAAGATACAAAAGATGCTGTAGGTGCATTTTACTGGAGAAAAGGAAGGTCTCAGTTACTCTTTATAAAAAAGAGATTGGAACAGCATGCTATTCACCTTCCTAAAGCATATCAAAATTATATGATCGATGCATTATGAGAAGAGCATATTTCGATAGATTTATAATATTTTTAATGGCTCTTCTCATTGTTTTTGTTTTATTTCTACAAATCTCGACGACTCAAAGTACAGAAAAACTTAAAAATGAGGAGATACAAAGAGCTGAACAATATGCATCTAAAATAGCAAAACTTATACAGATCAGAACTCAAAATAGCCTAGAAATAACATTGAAAGAGCATCCTGAAGTAAGAAGACATCTCAATGAAACGCTTCATGCATTTTTAACCAAACAATATCAATATATCTTTGTACTTCAAAAAGATGAAAAAGGGAAGTATCGTTTTTTATTAGATGCCTCAGAAGATGAACCCGAAGAGTATCAAAGCATCTTTTTCCCTAAAAGTGAAATGTTTGATAAAGTATATGCTTTTCAAAAAATGCAAATTATTGAGCAACATGAAGGTGTTGAGGAAGTTTGGTTATCACTTGTTTATCCTATCTTGAGAGAAAATAAAACAGAAGCGCTTTTGGTCTTGGATCTGTCTGAATCTTATGGTGAACACCTCAATAATTTTAATTCACCGCTTATGAGAGTCGTATGGATGATGCAAGTGCTTTTAATTCTCAGTATATTACTATTGATCTACTTAGTATACAGCTATTCCAAACTACGTAAAATACTTTTATTTGACAGTTTAACTTCTACACATACCAAAGTCTTTTTAGAAGAGTTTTTTAACCGGAATGAAGTCGATTCCTATAATGCAATTTTAATTGACATGGATGAATTTGCACAGATCAATAATAAATATGGGTATACATCCGGAAATCTTGTTATCAAAGAGTTCACTGAAACAATGATGAACGTATTGTCTTTAAATTCTAAAGTCATTCGTACGGCTGGAACAGAGTTTCTAGTGATAGTCCCCAAAGATGATAGTAATTTTGAGACTTTGGCAAAAAAACTATTTACTACTCTACAGGAAAAAAAGTATCTTCTTAAAAATGAAGTTTTTACTCAATCTGTCTCTATGAGTGCAATGATCATCCCTGAGGGAAATGTTTCTATACATGATGTGCAAAGAATATTGGATGTGAAATTATTGGAGATAAAAAGTAAAGGTAAAAATGCTTTAGGTCTATTGGGGCTGGATCATTTTAATCAAATGAAATATGGGAATATGGATTACATTAAAGAGGCATTAGAAGAAGAAAGACTGGTTTGCATCTATCAACCGATCATCGATACCAAAACAAAGAAGATCGTTAAATATGAAGCTTTAGTTCGTTTGATTGATAAAGAGAATGGAGAAAAATTTATCTCACCGGCTCACTTTATGGATGTCATTAAAGGTACAAGTCAATATATAAAAATGAGTAAGTTGGTACTTAAGCAAGTGTTCACGGTCTTGCATCAGTATCCAGAGATTGAAATATCGGTAAATTTGGATCTTGATGATCTGTATAATGCGGATATGATGAAACTGATCACTCAAAAACTATATCGCAATAAAATGATTGCAAACAGATTGACTTTTGAAATATTGGAACATAATGAAATTAGCGATTATGGACAAGTTGCCTTGATCTTTCAGCAGTTAAAGACCTTTGGTTCAAAAATTGCAATTGATGATTTTGGAAGTGGGTATGCAAATTATGTCTATCTCATAAAACTTGATGTAGATATTTTAAAGATTGACGGAAGTCTTATTCAGGAATTACTTCATGACACAGAGCGTACAAAAGTAATGCTGACCTCCATTAAGCATTTAGCTGAGATCTACCAGTATGAAGTGGTTGCTGAGTTTGTTTCATCTAAAGAAATATATGAGATAGTGAAAGCGTTGGAAATTGAATATGTTCAGGGATATTATCTGGGTGAACCAAAGCCTCTGGAAGTATATATGGGTACAGAGAGAAATTAAAAAGATTTAGCTATAATTATTTACTTTTACTGCAAATATAAAAAACAAAATATTAGTAGAAAATGAACTTAAGTTTTTAGAAGGTTAACCGTGACGGAAAGAATTAGGATAACAGTATAGTGTTAAGTGCAGTAGAAAGAAAGATAGAACAATTTATAGATGATTTAAATGATAAAGAAGTAAGTGGGCTTTATACCAAACTTCCTCATGGTAAAAGACTTCGTGCAAAGCTCATTTTAAAAATCGCAGGTTCTAGTTTGGCTGCTGTGAAAACAGCTGCCATTGTTGAGATGATACATGCAGCAAGTCTTCTGCATGACGATGTCATCGATGATGCGTATACACGCCGTTCAAAACCTTCACTCAATGCTCTCTATGGCAATAAAACGGCCATTATGTTAGGGGATATTCTTTATTCTAAAGGTTTTTTAGAGTTAAATAACATCTCTGCTGAAGTGGCGAAGATCATTTCAAATGCTGTTGTTCAACTCAGCCTGGGAGAACTCAAAGATGTTTCACTCTCAAAAACATTTAACTTGGATAAAGAAATTTATCTGAAAATGATCTACCAAAAAACTGCATCTCTTATGGAAGCGAGTGCTGGTGCTGCCGCTCTGTTGGCAGGTAAAGACAAAACATCTTATATGACATACGGAAGAAATCTTGGTATTGCTTTTCAGATGATCGATGATCTTTTAGATATTACAGCAGATGCCGCTACACTGGGAAAACCTGCTTTACATGATTTTGTAGAAGGGAAGACAACACTTCCATACATTTATCTGTATGAAGTGCTGGATGCAAGTGGACAAAATAAATTAAAATCTTTGCATGCAAAAGTACTTCTTAAAGAAGAACAAAAGTGGATACTTGAACAAATGAGAATGCATCAGATCATAGAAAAATCATTTTTTGAAGCCAGAGAACTGATAGAAGAAGCGATTGAAGTGATGACACATCATGGAGAAGAAGCGCTCACAAGTATTGCTATGCAGATGATAGACAGGAAATTCTAATGTACTATCAAGTTGTGAGCTTTACACATAAAAACTGTGATCAAGGTATGAGAGAAAAATTGGCATTTGCCAATAATGAAGAAAAAATAGAAATGCTTAATCTCCTTGTAGCATTTGAGTTTGTACATGAAGCATTTATCATCTCCACATGTAATCGTGTTGAGCTCGTGCTTGCAACGAGAGATAACTTTTCAAGTTTTCATGCGATCTTGGGACTCATGGCACAAAAAAGTAACCTGGATTTTTATGAACTCAAAACAACAGCACAACGTTATGATGATGAAGAAGCTGTACAGCATATATTTTCTGTCGTTTCTTCTTTAGATTCATTGGTGATAGGTGAATCTCAAATTACAGGACAGGTGAAAGAAGCATATATGCTTTCGCATAGAAATGAAACTGCAGGACGCAAACTTAACCGTATGATCTCTTACGCGGTGAAGTGTGCAGCAGAAGTACGAAATGTCACCAATATTTCAGAGAACCCTATCTCTATAGCTTCTGTTGCTGTAGCACAGGCTCATAAACTTTTAGGTGATAACATGGCAGGTACAACTGCAGTAGTTGTTGGTGCCGGTGAAATGGGAGTGCTGGCAGCAAAACATTTGCTTAGAGCGGGATGTGATGTTGTTATGCTTGGGAGAGATCAGGAAAAAGTAGAACTTACCGCACATACTTTAGGTGAAAATGTAAAAGCAGGTACACTGGATAAACTGCCAAAGTATCTCAATCGTTATCGTTTGCTTTTTTCTGCAACCTCTGCCAAAGAAGCGATCATTACTAAGGATCTGATAGAAAATGAAAGCTTGCCAAGACTTTGGTTTGATATGGCGATCCCTAGGGATATAGAAGATATGGAGTTAGAGAAGCTGGAACTTTTTCGTATTGATGATCTGCGTGCGATCTCTCAGACAAACCATGCCTTACGTGAAGAACAGGCAGTGCAAGCCGGAGAAATAGTTGAGAAGTATAAAGAAGAGTTTTATACCTGGCTTAGAGCACTCTCCATAGAACCTGTCATTAA
>JAUVCL010000058.1 GCA_030595845.1 Campylobacterota bacterium | reverse complement strand
AATTTGGATCATCTCTCTTCTGAGTGTTTTGACATCTTGATCAAGAGGATAAGGGAAGTCAAGTTTGCTGATCTTCTGCTTCATCATCTCCTGAGTTCTCAAGAGATCTTTTTGCGTGTAAGTACGTTTCGTCAATGCGTTTATAGGTACGGACCATTTGCCATTCCAAAAGTGATCATACACAGTTGATATCTGACGTACTACCGGACCAGCCGCTGCAATATCGAGATCTCTAAAGTTTGTCTGCTCTCCTACAGAAAAATAGTGGTCACCAATATTACGTCCGCCTATGATGACCAGTGCATTGTCAATAACAATTGTTTTGTTATGCATACGGTGATTGACTCTGTCAAAATCACCGATAAAGTCAAGGAGATGACTGTTTCGATGCGCAAAAGGGTTAAATATTCGGATTTGGATATTGGGATGTGCATCCATGGCTGCTACGATGTCATCCCGGTCGCTTTGCTCTATGTCATCCAGAAGAATACGTACTTTTACGCCACGGTCTGCTGCCTTGAGTGCTTCGTTTGCAAGCAGTAGACCTACACGGTCGGATTTCCAAAGATAATATTGCAGATCCAGGCTTTTTTGAGCCAACCTGGTCATTGCGATACGTGCGGTGAATGCATCTTGACCATAAGGGATAAGTTTAAATCCTGATCTACCGGGATGCTTTGCAGCTTCTTTCTCAAATAAACGACCAATCTTGGTAGACTTGTGGTTTTTGTACGCTGTAGAGGGTGTACGCGGATAGTTCTCAGGTAAACGACTGCACCCTGAGATTAGAAAAACAGTAAATAGTATAAGTATGTAAAATCTTTTCATTGATTGTTCCTTTAGGTGGTGAATCTAAAATACATTTTATTATTTAACTTCTTGTCTTTATCGGTTTAACCAATAAATAAGACTGGGAATATTTTCAATTCCAAAATAAAGATAATTATTATCTACTTTCTCTCCATCTCTATAGACATAAGTAAGTCTAAATATATCAACGATATCTATATAAGTGTTCAATCCATAAGCACTGTCTTCTTTGTAGAATGAACCTTCCATATCTCCAAATAAACTGACTCCCGCACCAAGTTTGATGAAATCATCATAATCATTAAAGACTGATGCATCCACACGTACAAAATTAGATGTGTTATTTGATATTACAAAAGAGGCTTTTGTCTCAATGCCGTCGATAAGAAGCATTTTATCATTATAGTAAAGTGCTGTGTATCCTAAACTCGTTCCCCCATTAGTGAGGTCTGTCGCTATTTCTCCAGGTAAGAGTCTGAGTGCCGTGCGTAAACCTTCTTTACCTTCATCCTGTGGAACATCCAAGGGTAAAAAATGAAAACCGTTTTTATCTTTAATGAAACTACTCGAAGCCCAGGCTCCAACATTCGTGATAGTCGCTACTGATGCATGGTCAGGATAAATTTCTGCTCTGTCATTTTCAAGAGTTGCAATACGGGCGACTATAAACCTTAGAGGTTTTTTATACCAGTTATCGATGTCCTGTTTCGCATAAGTAAGGAAAGAGTTTTTAGATGTTTTAAGATACTGCATATCTAGATTAATGAGGAATGCTTTAAATTCGTCATTATCATAACGTTTTTCATTTGGTTTTTCGATATTAAAGGCATTATAAATGGCAGAGAATTTATCGGTTGTTTTTGGTTTAGTATGATCAAACTCAGTATGTAGAAAAAGTTTATAGGCTGTTAATGCTTCAGGGTTATTATCTATCCCTAGTCTTGTTTTGAGTCTGTTCATGAGCTCTATTTTAGAAAAATGATTAAATTGACTTTTTCTTTTTAATGCAGCTGCAAGATGGTAGATGGCATCATATATACCTACATAATAATCATAAGTACGAAAATTCTCATCTAAAAATGCACCAAAATGACCTAAAAACTTTCCTGTAATAGGGTGATGTCTAGAAGAGAGTATTAATTGTTTTTCTGAGTCTTCTCTAAAGTTTTTATTGATAGCATCATAAAGTTTCATGGATTGCATAATGCCAAAACTACTGAAGACAGGCGTTAGGTTAGTGGTAATAAATCCAACGGGTAATTCCTCTTGGCCCTCATCTTCTTTGACCATGATTTCATTTCGTATATTGCTGGGATCCATAAATAAAAAGTGTGTTGACTTTTTATCAAGCGCAATGGCGAGATCCAGAGGCACATTATCATACAAACCACCATCAATGAAGTAGGCTGAATTATTTTCACCTTTGTATCTGTAGTCTAGTTTCACTTGCTGGAAAGCACCAGGGAAGGCACCTGAAGCGAAGAGAAGATTCACAAGTTTTTGTCTGTCTTTTTCTATACCGGGGATAGAAAGATAAAAGGCTGTACTTTTTTGCAAATCATTATTTTCAACAATTCCCTGTCCATTTTTTTCTTTAAAAACAAGAGGTACGGAAAAATTCTGATTTTTGACTTTAATACCAGAGATATTTTCAATGATCGGTTTCACTTTTGTGACCGAAACACCAAGAGGTACTTCACAACCTTTTCTAAAGATAGGTTTTTTGAGGTGATCTATGATGATCTCACCTTTTTTTTCTAAACCTCTCCTTGTAAACAAACTGTTTTTATTTGTAGGATCTTTCCCTTGAATGGCAAGGTCTTCTATGCCAAGTTTTACCCATGTTTCATAAAACAGGTTATCATCCACACTATTATGTAAAGGTACTGAGTCGTTTTGACACCAGTACATTGCAGTAAGGAGTGCATTGATTGAACCTGCGGATGCTCCCGCTACAGATCGGATACTAGGTTTTATAAGTTTTCCATGATCTCTTATTTTACTGAGCATTTTGATCATGGCCCAGTTGTATCCGGCTTCATAGGCACCAAGACTAACACCACCAGAAATGATCATAGACATGTTTAGTTCTTCAAGTTCATTTTCTTCAGGTTGAGCATGTGATGAGAGTGTTAAAAAAGAGAAGAGAAGAGAGAGTTTAAAAAATATTTTCATAGGATGTACCTTTTGAAATGTGAGGGCGTAGAGATGGTAACAGTTGTTACCATCCATTGAGGTTAGGATCTTTTTTGTTTTACAAACTTTTCTATACGTCTGATACCTTCACGGATCGTTGTGATATCTGTTGCAAATGAGAATCTAAAGTAACCTTCAGAACCAAATCCTATACCTGGAACTACCGCAACACCAGTAGCTTGCAGTAACTCTTTACAGAATCCGATAGAGTCATTTGATACATCTTTGATATTCACAAAAAGGTAAAATGCCCCTTGTGGTTTTAAAACAGAAAGACCATCTACTTCATTAAAGAGTTTCACGGCTTCATCTGCTCTACCTTCAAAGGCTCTTCTCATGTTATTGATCTCATCATCTACTTCACCAAGAAGTGCAGGTATAGCTGCTTTTTGTGTGATGGAGTTGATGTTTGATGTACTTTGACTTTGCAACTTATTCATCGCTGCGATGAATGTTTTGTTTGGTGTTGCCAAGTATCCAAAACGCCATCCTGTCATGGCTACTGATTTACTCAGACCGTTGATGGTCACAGTTCTTTGGTACATGTCATCAGAGATGCTTGCCGTTGCTACAAAGTCAATACCATAAACAAGTTTTCCATACATTTCATCTGAAGCCACGATGATCTCTGTTCCTTTTAACACTTCTGCTAATGATGCCAGTTCTTCTTTTGAGTAGACAGAACCGGTAGGATTAGAAGGTGTTGTCAATATAAGCATTTTTGTTTTAGGTGTAATGGCAGCTTTGAGTTGATCTGCAGTGATCTTAAATCCATTTATTTCATTGGTATCTATAGTGACAGGTATAGATCCTGCATATTTTACAAGTTCCGGATAAGTTACCCAGTAAGGCGCAGGAATGATAACTTCGTCTCCCGGGTTCAGTACGGCTTGGAAAAGGTTAAAGAGTGATTGTTTGGCACCATTACTGACGATAATGTCTGAAGGTGCATACTCTAGACCATTGTCCCTTTTGAGTTTAATGGCTATGGCCTCAAGTACTTCTGGTATACCAGGTACGGCAGTGTATTTCGTAAAACCATCATTGATCGCTTTGATCGCTTCATCTTTGATACGTTGTGGCGTACCAAAGTCTGGTTCCCCTGCAGAAAAAGAGAGGATATCTTTACCTTGTGCTTTTAAATCACGAGCAAGTGAAGAGATAGCGATAGTCAGTGATGGAGAGAGTGTTTGGATGCGATCAGATAGCATGAAAACCCTTTAAATTTTAATAACTAATTATAGCTAAAAGAGATTTATAATTGCCTATTTGATGTTAGTGGAGTACTTTTTAATCCATACTGTGAATAAAATTATCATACTCTTCATCTAAGTCATGGTCTTTTTTCTTGATGGCATCTTGTTTGCCTTTTGGTAGAGCGGCTTCCAGTACTTCAATACGTTTTATCAGGTACTCAAAAATCTCTTTATTGACATCTGGCATGATGGCATGGTCAAGGTGTGAGCTCTCTTTTTCACACTGTAGTACACGTGCAGGTATGCCTATGGCTGTAGCATTAAATGGAACATTTTTAACGACAACAGAATTGGCACCTATTTTGGCACCATCTCCTATGAAGATATTTCCCAGTACTTTTGCACCGGCACCTATGACTACGTTATCTCCTATGGTAGGGTGACGTTTTCCTTTAGAGGTACTGACACCACCAAGCGTCACTTGCTGGTAGATGATAACATCATTACCGATGACAGTCGTCTCACCTATAACCACACCCACGCCATGATCTATAAATACTCTACGTCCGATCGTGGCAGCAGGGTGTATGTCGATCATTGTGAAAAACATGCCAAAGGCTGAAATAAACCTGGGGATGAACCGTAAACCTCTCTTATGCAATGAATGAGCAAAACGGTGGAAAAAAAGTGCCCATAGACCAGGGTAGTTAAAAAAAAGTTCAAAACTTGAATGCAGGGCAGGGTCATTTCTTTTAACATTGGTAAAATCTTCTTTAATGAGACTAAATACGTTCACTATTTATCATCCTTGTTTTCCATTATTTCATTATTTCATTATTGGCTTGTATCGTTTTAAGATAACTGTTTTCACTTAAATAAAGGTATAGTTTACCTAAAAGTTCTCTTTTTTCCTCTTGATTAATGTGTATGGATTCTTCAATACGATATTTGAGTGTCTTATCCATAATATTCGTGTCATAGTCCAAGTCATCAAGTACATCCATAAGGTTTTGTGCTTCTATAAGATGTTCAATATGGTAGTTGCCTTCTTCATCAAAGTTGATGACCGCTTCTGTTGGGTGGGTAAAGAGGTTATGTTTCATACCCAGCACTTCCTGATACGCACCGGTAAGGAAAAAAGCGAGAAAGTATTCTTCCTTACTCACGTCGATGTCATGAAGGTAAAGCGGTAATTCACGGTTAAACCCTATCTCCCCGTCGCTGTCACAGGTAATATCCCAGATACTTGCAGGATTGGTTGGTTTGGTGTCGAGTCTGTCCAATGGCATAACAGGGAATTGCTGTGCTAAACCCCAAAAATCTGGAAGTGACTGGAAAGCAGAGAAGTTTACAAGGTACTTTTCTTGTATGCGGTCTTGTAGTTTTTTGAGTTCATCTGTATCCTCAGATTTAAGTAACGCGATGGCTTTTTTGATAATCAAGTTGACAAGTATTTCTGTGTTGGAACGGTCTTCAAGATCTATATATCCCAAGTCAAAGAGTGTGAGTAAACTCTCCATGTGATCTAGTGCATCATGCAGGTATTCACGTGCGTGTTTACGTGAGATAGAACGATAGAGATCATGTAATTCTTCAATGAGTGGGGGATTTTTTTCTTTAAGACGTAAGCCTTTTTCGTTGTATTCTTGAGAAAATAGCTCTAAGACTGGTGCTACCAGTACAGAGTGTGATGCGGCAATGTAGCGTCCAGACTCTGTAAAGATATCGGGCTCTTCTACTCCTTTGCTTCTGGCGATCTCCTGCATAAGGTAGACCACATCATTGGCAAACTCCTGTAGTGAATAATTTCGTTCAGTTTTACCTTCGTGTTGACTATACTCAACCGCTAACCCACCACCTATATTGATAGCTCCGAGTGCATCAGCACCACGTTTTTTGAGTTCAGCATAAATGTTACCTGCTTCACGCAGTGCTTTTTTTAATGGTGCAATGTCTCCCATCTGTGAGCCAATATGAAAATGGATCATCCAAAGTTTCTCTAGTAGATGGTTTTTTTTAAGCATCTCATAGGCTTCAAGCAGTTCGGTTGACGTCAGACCAAATTTGGAGCTGTATCCACCACTTTTTGCCCAGATTCCAATGCCTGAACTATGAAGACGAATACGTACACCGATCTTAGGTATGATAGGATTATTTACGGAAGTATTGAATTCACGATTGACTTGAATGATCGTTTCAAGTTCCCCAAGTCCTTCTATCGTGATCGTAATGTTATGTCCCATTTTTGCCGCGATGAAGCAGAGAGATATCATCTCTTTATCTTTAAACCCATTGACTGTTATGGGTGCGCCAAGAGGGGTTTTTGTCATCGCGATGATGAGTTCTGCTTTGCTTCCTGCTTCCAAACCGTAATTATATTCAGAAGAGACTTCCATTAAAGAAGTGATGAAGTTTGGAAACTGGTTTACTTTGAGCGGAAAAACAGCTTGGAAACTACCGCTATAGTTAAATTCCTGTTTTGCTTTTTCAAAAGTGTTAAAAAGTGTAGAGATCTGCTTTTCTATAAGATGGGGAAAACGGAGTAAAAGCGGACCTTTATACCCTTTGTCACGAATATCCTGGGTAATTTGCAGTAAAGAAGGTTTGGAGGCATGATTAATGTTGACAGTGTCATGATGAATGACAAAGTTTTTATCACCCCAAATGTTTAACCCGAAATCTTTCATTTATAACCCTATATGTTCATAATAATAATTATATCAAAAATTAATATCATTTGTGGAAATTAGTTTGCAGGTTCTTGCTGTGTGGCACGGTGTACATTTCCTCCTGCAGAAGATAGCGCATCAACTTGAACTTGTTCTATGGTTCTGTCAGGAAAGGAAAGTTGCAGGGTTTTTTTGGCTCTGTAGTTAGCTTTATCATCTCCAAAAGTCTGCATGATAAGGGCACGGTTGCAGAGATAGTAGCCTAAATAGCTTGCGTTAGCATGATCAATGCTGTTTGGTGCATCGATGATCACTACTTCAAGTGTCTTGCCTTTTGCATCAGTCGCTGTTTGCAGGACTTTGATGTTTTCTCTTGTGCGTTCATAGGCATCAGATCCTTTATCATTATTTCTGTGTACAAGTATGACACCTTCTTTAACAAAACGTGCATAGAAGTCTGTATGAGCATTTGTGAGCTCTTCCTCTTCTATGCCTTTAAGCCAAATGATCTTTTGAAGTCCCAGCAGTAACTTTAACTCTGTTTCGATCTCTTCTTTGTTCCAGTAGGGGTTATAGTCATCATTGATGATGCAACTCTCTGTCATTATGGCAGTACCGGAACCATCTACTTCAAGACAGCCAGCATTTAAGATGAGGTTAGAGTGAATGATCTTTGCACCTGCTTTGGTGATGATAAAGTCTGCCATTTTTGAAGCTAGTGCATCTTTTAGCTCTTCTTCCTCTTGCGCTTCCACCAAGCCCTTAAAGTTAAAATTTATACCAGACTTATGACCCTCTGCATTAGACACAAAGGTGGGTCCGTCATCTCTCATCCATAGAGTATCCATCTTTGATTTAAGTACTTCTATAGGGTAATGATGTGTGTTTAAATT
This sequence comes from Campylobacterota bacterium, assembly GCA_030595845.1. Taxonomy (GTDB): domain Bacteria; phylum Campylobacterota; class Campylobacteria; order Campylobacterales; family Sulfurovaceae; genus Sulfurovum. Next base: position 3,258 of record JAUVCL010000058.1, on the reverse strand, counting down.
TCCAAAGAGTGTTAGGAGTTCCTTGTGGTCTGCGTTTCTAGCCAGAATGGATACAGGCTCATACTGTGCGATGGCAGTGGCAATAAGTATAATATCTTGTTTAACTTTATCTATTTTCGAAGCATCCCACATAGTTGGATCAGCATTAAAAGCGATCCATGTTTTTTTATGTTCATTCCCTTCATGAGGTAAGTATGAAGGGTTGATAACTAGGAGTTCACCTCTTGGATCACGGGTACAAGACCATACAACTGCACCCAAAAGTAGTAGCATACCAATTCTACGTTTTATTCGTCTCATTGTTTCCCTTATATTTTTGGAATTATATCTAAAGGGGTTTAATGCAATCTACGCAATAGAACCTTGGCTTAATCTAATCTTACCTATAATAGTTCTTATGAAGCAGCAGTTCTTAATGTATGAAAGTCATCCTGATCATCTTAAGCTTAGTGCAACAGGAAAATGGATGCTTGACACGGTACTTCAAATAGAGAAAGAACTGCGTAAAATGCCTTGTGACAAAAAGATCATTTGGGACCTCTCTGCTGTCCATGATTTTGACTCTGCGGGAGTCTTACTTTTTATAGAGTATCTGGAACGTTTTCAAGAAGAGACCAGAGTAGAAGTAGTAGGCTATAACAATAGCCAAAAAGAGATGTATGAACTGCTGCATAAAAATATTCATGAAATTCAAAGCCCTAAAAAGAAAAGCATCCTGGAAAAAATAGGTCAAAACAGCTTTGAGATATATAAAGATATTAAAGAATTCATTACATTTATGGGACATCTCGCTTATGCATTTATACATACGCTTTCCAACCCCAAAGAGATACGTCTCAAAGAAACAGTTTATCACATACATCAATCAGGATTCAATGCACTGGTCATTATAGGACTGACCTCTTTTTTAGTGGGTATGGTCATCTCTTACCAGGGTTCTGTGCAGTTAGCAAAATTTGGAGCAGATATCTTCATTGTAGATACAGTTGCCATTTCAATCACAAGAGAATTGGCTCCTATGATCACTGCTATTGTCATAGCAGGGCGCAGTGGATCTGCCTATACGGCTGAAATAGGTGCTATGAAGATCACTGAAGAAATTTCGGCGATGCGTACTATGGGATTTGATCCTTATACTTTTTTGGTACTTCCACGTATCATAGCCTTAATGATTGCCTTGCCTTTGCTGATCTTTTTCTCTGACCTTATGGGAATATTTGGTGGGATGGTCGCTGCAGCTATGGCACTAGATATCTCTATGGTGCAGTTTACCAACAGACTCTATGAAGTATTGGAAGTGAAGCACTATATTTTGGGGATGATCAAGGGGCCTGTATTTGCTTTTATCATCGCTTCTATAGGCTGTTTTAGAGGGTTTCAGGTTTCAGATAATACGGAGAGTATAGGGCATCATACTACGGCTTCCGTGGTCAATGCTATTTTCCTTGTCATCGCATTTGATGCACTTTTCTCTGTAATCTTTACGGAGCTTGACCTATGAATACAGTGATCAAGGTAGAAGGGATAGTGACCAGATTTGGAGAAAGAACCATTCATGATGGTGTTAATCTGCATATTGATGAAAATGAGATCTATGGTATTTTAGGTGAAAGTGGTTCGGGTAAATCTGTACTTATGAAAGAGATGATCATGCTTTTGGAACCAACGGAGGGAGAGGTAAGTGTTTTAGGTACTTCGTTGCGTGACATCTCTTTTAAAGATGCTCAGGCACTACGGAGTGACTGGGGTATTTTGTTCCAATTTGGTGCACTCTACTCTTCTTTAACCATTGCAGAAAACATAGAAATACAACTCAAAGAATTTACAAATATTTCTAAAATGATGAGAGACAAACTGGTTGGTTCCAAGTTGGCATTGGTTGGACTGGAACCGTATGTAGGTGCACTGTATCCTTCTGAACTTTCTGGTGGTATGGTAAAGCGTGCAGCACTGGCACGTGCTTTAGCCATGGAGCCTAAACTACTCTTTTTAGATGAACCTACTTCAGGATTAGATCCCATAGGTGCACGTAATTTTGATGCACTCATTGTAGAGTTACGAGACTTACTGGGGATTACGGTGGTGATGATTACACATGATCTTGATAGTATTTTTTCTATCGTAGACAGGATGGCTGTTTTGGCAGACAAACATGTGGTAGCAGAAGGTACTTTGGAAAATGTGTTACAATCACAACATCCTTTTGTGGAAGAGTTTTTCAAAAATGAGTACACAAAAGAGCGCTTTAAGGACAAGGTAAACAATGTATAGCAAAGTTAATTATACGATAGTCGGTATTTTTGTATTACTTTTTTCTGTAGGAGTGTTATGGTTTGGTTTTTGGCTTGCCAAATATGGTTTGCATGAAGAGTTTAGTACTTACAAACTGGAGATGACAGATTCCGTGGCAGGTCTTTCAAAAGACTCCAATGTAAAATTACATGGTGTAAATATCGGTCGGGTCAAAGAGATACGTATCAATCCTGAAAATATAGAAACCATTGAAATTCTCTTAGAGATAAAAGAAGAGATTCCTATTAAAGAAGATATGATCGCATCCACTGTAATGTTAGGAGTGACAGGTCTTTTGTCCATAGAGATAAATGGTGGGACCAATACGGCAAATACATTGCTACCCACAGAAGAGTATATACCTCTGATTCCGTCTAAACCTTCACTGCTTTCAAAGCTGACCAGTAACCTTGGTGGGTTGAGTGATAAACTTGAAAACTTGCTTGCACAAAGTGAAAAATTACTTTCAGATAAACACATAGAATCTATGGGAAATATTTTGAATAATACGGAGAAAGTAACACAGAAGGCTGTAACAGTTGAAGACAAAGCCCTTGTTTCTCTTGAAGAAGTAGATACAACACTGGGAGAATTTAGAATCTCTATGGATAATATCAATACAAAATTTACCCAAGCGACTGTAGATTTTAAGCAGATGCAAAAAGATTTTGCAGAAATTAAAGGTGTTACTATCCCTACAGTAGATAAACTTTTTGAAACCAGTAAAAACTTTAACCGTGTCACACTGAAGTTCGAGAAAAGTTTAGACAGAGGGGATTACAATTTTAAAAAGATGCTTGAACCGATACTTGTTGATATACAAGTACTTTCCAATCAATTAAGCACGATGTCTAGGGAGTTGGGACAAAATCCAAGTTCATTACTGTTTAAATCAAGAGAATCAAGAAGAGGACCAGGAGAATGACAAGAATTAAAATTCAGTACAGGGAGGCACTAAATGCCGAG
>JAUVCL010000139.1 GCA_030595845.1 Campylobacterota bacterium | reverse complement strand
TCATAATAAGCAGAGAGCTTCTTCATCAGTGGGGTAGGGATAAAGAGTTCACGTGGACCACTCTTTTGTTGACGGTGACGACTGCCTTTGTCATGATCATCTACATTCATCTTCATTGGAAGGTCTTGTACGCTCTCTCCGACTTTTGAGACACCAATAGCATGGACATCAAGGCTCAAAGCCTCTCCTATACGCATGCCAGTAAATAAAAGCAACTCAAACAGCAATCTATCACGCTCCATCGTACAAGCATTGAGAATAGTCTCGATCTGCTCTTTACTTAGTACCCGTATTCCTTTGTCGTACTCTTTGATCTTGAAGATACTTTTTTGAGAAGAACAGTTGTGAGTATGTGTATAGAAGCCTTTATCTCGATGAGTAGGGCGCTTTATCGTCTCAGTTGCATGCTTAAAAGGGTCATTAGTATCTGTAAAGGCACTATGAAAGGAGTAGAAGTCTTTAATACTTGAGACAATACGGTTGACACTTTTGGCAGTACGCTTACTCGTGCTCTTTAGATCCTCAGGCTGCATGAGCCAGGCGATGAAGTCATTGATGTGAGTTTTAGAAATACGGTTGTATTGAAGATGATGCTGTCGTAAAAAGTCATAAAAGAGTTTTAGATCAGAACCTTTGGTCGCTACTGTATTAAATGCTAAATGTTTGACACGCAGTCTATTCTCCAAAAAAACAAACACTTCATCAACGACAGAGTAGTCATCATCAAACAAGCAGACATACTGGTCAATGACAATATTCTCTTTGAATGTTCCATCTTTAGGATTATCAGTGTAAAAAAGTTCAAGTTTATCATCTTGATCAAGAGAAGCCATATAACGCTGTTCATTGACTCTAAGGTACATCTATAATCCTTTTGATCGTTCTAAAAGGGATTATATACTTATATACATGACAATGTCAATTATATATACTATACATTAGTACTTTAGATAACATAAGGTATATTCTCTTGAATTATTTTCCTAAATCACTATACTGTAAATGAGACTGAGCCCTCAAATGGGTTTATATTCTTCCCTTTTCAATTAGCTTACGATAATGCTCACCCAGCACCGTCAACTTACATGCTTTACTTTCCATTGCTGCATGCCACATATGCGGTGCATCTACTGGTATTAGTAGGTTTACTCTATTATACTTTTGTAAAACCCCAAACTTAATAATATTGATAGGATCTGGTTCTGGTATTTCTGGATCTTCATTTTGACGTTCTGGTTCAAATGATGGATCTAGTTGGAACTCATAGCCGGGAGATGGAAAAAAGTCCACTATCTGCTGAAGTTCTTGCAAACTAATAGGAGGTTGAACTTTTCGTAAAGAAACAAAATTCTGTACGTTTGTTTTAAATACAGGTCTTTGTTCCCATGGACCTAACGACTGATCTATATGAGCATAAGCACTACCCGGTGTTACATCACCTAATAAATTACCAGCTGCTCCATTCAAAGCATCGATAAAAAGGGTAGTAAAAACACCGGCATCATTCTCCTCATCAGCGTATTGATCTGCTGTAGATGCTGTCAAAATAGTTGTACCTTCTTTTAACTGGCTGAATGAAGAGCTGATAGTGCTAGAACCTGCCACACCTGAATGGCAGCTGTCTAAGATAATAATTTTATTTTGACTAGGTGAACTGTTGGAAAAAGTCAGTATATCCTGTATCGATAAGCCATCATCCCCAGTATGGGAATCACTACTTACTAAATACCCACCTGTTGATTCAATATAACCATGTCCAGCAAAATATAAAAGTGCAATTTCACATTCCCCTTCAAATAATGCTTTAATTTGCTCTTTTAATTCTGCTCTTGAAATTAAATCGGCTGGACCGGTGCCAGTTAGTAATTTCACTGTAAAGTTAACAGAACCGTCACTGTCTCGATCTAAGACACTTTTTACAGCATGTGCATCATTTACACATCCAGACAAACCAGAGAGGTGCTCATAATAATCTATTCCTACAACAAGAGCTTTTCTCATTTAATCTACTTTACGCGTATCTACGTATAGCTGCTACTATACTATCCGCTCTCCATCCAACTACTTCTGTTGCATGTCCCACTAGAGAAGATGTACGCTCTGCACCAAACGGTACGACCGCAATGATTGGTTTGTTGAATGATCTGGCTAAATCAATTTCACGCTTGATTGAGCCACTGTAAGTTGCATGAACACCAGCTGTCAATAAGACGACCTGACACCAACTTATTTTATTTTCAATCGCGCTCCATACAGCTTTATCTGAACCAAATAAAGGATCGGTTGCAGGAACAGAAGACTCTTGAAAGTCAAAATATGTACGTCCATCTAACAATGTGACTAGTTTGTCATAGTCGTCATACTTCCATGAATGACTTATGAAAATTCTTGGTTTATTCATCTGCGTCCTCTCTATTTTTTCTTAGGTGGCTTTACATACCCTCGTCTATGCCTTGGTGGCGGTGGCGGAGGTGACTCTTTTGGGGTTGCAGGAGTTTCATCATTGTTACTCATTTATTACTCTCTTTCATTAAGTTGGTTTTCTTTGCCTCATCTATTATAGGACACTTCGGCCCTTGCTTTACCTGATTATATTTATTTGACATGTTTTTGTCTATATTCATTACATACATCACTGTATTAGTATTTTTTGGCTTTGAGTTGATATCATTAATCAAAAATACAAATAACATAAAGATTACAGGTATATTCAATAAGATCATTGTAATGCTATGATGTAGATTATTAGCTTTTTTGTCGTTAATTTCTATATTAGCTGTTGTGCCATCAATATATGCTTGTCTTAAAAATAGGTCGAGTTTCTCACGAACTACACTTTCGTCATTATATTGCTCATATAATTCAGCTTCATATTCACTTATCTCTTTTGAGCCTGAAATAAGTTGATAGTTGTGACCATAAAAAGATCTAACAAAAAAATATATTGCACTAATCAATATAAGTAGTTCTATGCCCAATAATGACGTTACAAAGTAAGTATAATTAGATAGACTCCCAACTATATATCCGTAGAAACTAATTAAAGACACTAGAATAGCTAATGGTATTTGATAACGTGACTCTATCTGTTTTTGTGCCTCAATTTCGTGAAAATACAGCTTTTCATAAAATTCTAAGTCAATCATTTATCTTCCTCAGAGGTGTTCCTATACACTCTCTTTAATTCATTGACTATATCATCTTTAAAGACCTCATAAATCTGATTATTTTCCAATACATCTACAACTGTTTCTTCTAATACTTCCTCAAATAAAGGCAGAAATAGAGCAAATTCTTCTTCAGGCAATCCGCTTAGTTCAATACGATCTTCTTCTTGTAAGATAGCTGCTAGGCGTATGATGTCTTTCAAGTGCTTTTTTGCATCTGAGTGTCCTAATTTTTTCAAATTTAAGTGCGCATGTATTTTAAGAGGGATAAGTGCGACAGCTGAAGCCACTCTAATTCCATCAATGTTATCTGCGTGCTGGACGAGTAGGTCAAAGTAATCGGAATCTAATAATATTGCTGAAAGATACGGATAGTTTTCTGGTGTCTCAATGGGAATAATATGGTGATCAGTCACTAAAATAGAGTCGTTTGAGTGAATTGCAAATAATTCTATCTGATCTGGATATGACTTGTCAGCTGGTTTTAAAAATCGAAATAAGTTATGCTGATCAGGGTTTTCTGTTCGCTGTCTTGTTTCATAACCACCAAGATCTATAAATTGAAGTAATTTTTTGAGAAATACCTCATTATCCTGTACAACAACAACCATATCAATATCTTTGGTTGCACGGAATACAAAACCAAGTTCATTCATTACCATAGCAGTGGCTAGCCCACCTATTATTATATAAGCATCATTATAATCTTGAAAATATTCTTGAAAAACCTCTATTCCCTTAACCATAAATAATCTCTTTCACTTTTATATGTAGTTGCCTCATGGCATCAGAAAACCGTATGTCACTATGCGCTTGAACTGTTTTTTGATAATTCAAATAGAGTGAGATCACATCTACATATCTATTAGTGTAATTACCCATCAACATATTATTGTCATTTTCGGGGAGGATAGAAGGAGAATATGCCCATGTCTCAATTTTTATAAAACTATTGTCATACGCTTCACTATAAACTTCTATATGGGGGCTATTGTCTAACAACTTTTTTAGATTCTTCTTTTCTATAGCGTACGTCCTAAATCCCTCTATCATATCTGTATAGTTAGATAATGCAGATGAACCAGAAAGTTTTAAATGTTGAAAGTAAGGTTCATCATCTTCAGCGATGTAAACAGCACCATTTTTAGGGGCTTTAAGTAGTAGTAGAATTTTTTCTAATCTTTTTTTCTCATCATTTAGTCTGTATTCTTTCACTCTTCCTTCTAACTCTACTGTTAAGATTTTCTCATCATAAAGCCCTGTTAATGCTCTGCTGGCTGTCATATCGCTAACATTATATATATCTGCCAATTCTGAAATGTTTAGAGACCTTTGACGTTGAGTAAGCAATAGATATAGTAGTGTTTGTTGCGAAAACTTAGAAAGTTTTTTTCGTCGAGTTTTCAATTTAAACCGATTAGTTTCTAATTCAGCAGCATACATTGCAAATTGAGGAAGGTAGATAACACTCTCTTCAATAACAAATGGTATATTTCTTTCAATTAGATAGTTTTTCAGCTCTTTAGCTTGTTTAGAAATATATAGAATAACAGGATACTCTGTCGCATCATTAACCAATTCATAATGTTTAGAGACTGATCCTCTTGAAGCGTCCTCTATCTGTACAATATACGCCTTCTGCTCATATATTTTTATGCGTGTTACCGGATAACGCTTTTTTAGTGCTAACGGTAAAGACGCAATAAACGTTGGTTCTTTGTCCAGGACTTCGATATTGATCCGTAAGGTATCTTGCAAGAATTTATATAAATCATCTATTTTCATTCCACTATGATAACATCTTTTTTTCAATCTAACAAGAAGTATGTTACATATATGAATTTTATGTTAGCTAAAGATTAATAAGAAGCCATACGCCTACTAACATCTTTTTATTTGAGCTAACACTAATGATGTTAGAGTGATATATTTTATGTTAGTTTAATTACACTATTGTTTTTTAGGCTACTTTTCTCAAGACATACCTATGCTTAACATAATAGATGTTCTCTTAAAAATATGCCCTGCCCTACTGTGCATACATCTAAGAAAATTCTAAAAGAGTACTGGTTTGCGGTACCAGTGGTCACCATATCTCATCAATAAAGACTTGCATAAATATTCTTGCATCAC
>JAUVCL010000119.1 GCA_030595845.1 Campylobacterota bacterium | reverse complement strand
GATATAGGTGTTTTACCTTCCGCAGACAAGACTTGCCCATGCAATCTACCCTTACCTGTAACCGTTAGTTTTTTGGCACTTTTAGCTTGAGTAAGTCTCCCCACAGGGGTATCTACTATCACTAAAGGTACTTTAGAGTTCGTTTTAAAGGTTGAAATAAATTGGGTATCTCTGTTTTCTTTGATCGTAACCGTTTTCTTAAAATATCCCAGATTCTCTTTATTTAAACCACGACCTATGATCTCAACCGTATGTTGTCCCACTGCCAGTTTCGTTTTTAATGCGCCGTCGATATCACTTTTATACACTCTGCTACCATCAACGGTGACGATACTGCCAAGTAGTGGTGTCTGGTTTTTAAAAACAAAGACAGACAGTGTCCCTGTTTTTTGTTCTGCTGCCCATGCTGTCGTTAGGACTAAAAGCAGTAGACCAAGCCTAAAAATCTGTTTCATGTTATATACACTCCATACTGTTATCTTGACATTTTTCTATATTTTTTCTAATGATCGTTGCTTTGGAAAAAAGCTCATTATCTGTTATCTTTTTAAGTTGTGCTTCTGCTTCTACATAATCTTTTGACATATAATATGCATACGCTACGGCATATCTGATCGTGTCATTGTCAAGCATTTTATATCGCTTGAGTGCATCGATCAGTCCTATGATCTTTTCATACTCCTGGCGGTCAACATAGATCGCTATTTTCTGTTTTAATTTTTCTGTTTTATCCGATATCTGTGAATTCAGATAGAGTGCATGAGGTATCAACCCCACTCTTCTATGTAGTTCTGCTGCCTCTTTGACATATTTATGTTCATAATAAGACCCTTGTTCAAAAAGATTGGCAGTGGTATATTCCATACCTTTTTTCATATACAGGTGCCCAAGTAACATAGATACTTTTGCATCTTTTGGGAAAAGCATTTTTGTCTCTTCCAACACTTTAAGCGCTTCATCTCTTTGTCCACCTGCCAGTAACATTTGAGACAGCGCCATATACTCTTTGGCATTGGGTTTTGCACGCTTCATATAGGCTTTTGCACTCAAAATAGCTTCCTGATACAACCCTAATTCCGTAAAGTAATAAAACTTCTGTTTCAATAAAGATTGATCCTGGGGAAATGCCTGTGCCCCTTTGGAAAGGACGGAGACGGAAGCATCCTTGTTCCCACTTTTCCAGTAACAATCTGCTCTTAACATATACTCTGCAGCCTGATCTCTTCCGTCAGGACCTTGCAGATCAAGGTATTTGATCGTTGCAAGATAGTTTTTTACCTTATACGACTCCTGACTTAGATTGCTATAGAGTTTTTGTAACGCTTCTCTTCTGATCTTCTCACCATCAAATGCCACATTTTTGCTCTTGACTGTTTTCTCTGATCCAGAGGCAATACTAAAAAGATGTTTTCTTTTTACTTTGGCTGATGTGGGGGCACGATACACGTTTGCTTTAGTCTCTAGCACTGCTTTTTTTAAATAAGTGATGGCTTGAGAATGTTTCTCCTGACGCATGGCAATCACACCTTTGATCGTGTAATACTTTGACAGTTCAAGGTTTTTGTCAACCCTCCTGGCTTCTTCAAGTTCAGCATTTGCTTTCTTGAATTTCCCATCATACACCATCATACTTGCCAGCGACAAATGATCCACTTCCTGAACCTCATCACTTTTTGCCTCTACAAAAGTAGAGAGTGCCAAAATTAACAGTGACACTTTGAATGCTTTCACATTTAATACATTTTGCATCTCTACTCCTTAATTAAAGTCAAATCTGACTTTTTGTTTTGCCCATACTTTCACAGGTCTTCCTTTATATTTACCCGGAGCAAATCTCCAAGACCGAATACCGCTTAATGCTGCTGCATCAAATACCCCTGGAGGAGAGGACTGCAATACTTTTGCTGCTTCTATGCTTCCATCTGTATCGATGAGCAAATTAATAACAACATACCCCTTAATACGCTTTTTCATCGCGGAAGAAGGATACTGCATGGGAGACCTCGATACCACTCTTGGTTTTGTATCAACTGACCCTTCACTCATGGCAGCATTTCTGGCGATGTCACCCAGAAGATCATTTGGATCCCCTGCGATATTCCCCAGTTCAAACTCTGGAATATCCATCTCAATACCACCCATCATAGATGAGAGGTCAGGAAGCGGTGCTTTTGGCGTAGCCTTTTTCTTTGGATTTGGTTTTGGCTTTGGTTTTTTGATCTCCTGCACTTTTTTGACCTTCATATAACGCATCTGCTCTTTTTTGACGTTCTCTTTCTGCTTGACGTCTTTATTGAAAGTGATGACAAGAAGGATCATCAAAAAGGCACCAAAGAGCATGGCAAAGAATGCAAAGATCTCTCTTTTGCGCATATCACTTTTGTTTACAAACATCTCTTTATCAACCCATCTCTTTGGTGGTAGATACAGCAACATCTTTTGCCCCGCTCAAACGGCACTCATCTACCACATCGATCAGTCTTTCAACAGGGATCGTTGCATCAGAGATCACAAGTATAGACTTGTCACTGTTCCCTCTGAAAATGTCTCTAAGCTTAGACTGTACGGCCCAAAGTTTCACAGGCTGATTTTCGATGTAGATCTCGTTTGTGTTGTCAATATAAACCCGTACCACTTTGGATGAAGCTTTAGCTACAGATGCTGCAGAGGGTCGGTTAAGATCCAACTTCATATCTTTTACAAATGTCGTGGTCACCATGAAGAATATCAACAATATAAATACCATATCGATCAATGGTGAGACATCGATATTGTCAATATTTTGCTTTCTCGGTCTAAATCTCATACTTCATCCTTTGTACATATTACATCTGCGATCTGTTCGAACTCAAGTTCGTACCGCTCTTCTTGTCTGTCAAGAATTTTTCCTGCTATCAATCCGGGTACCGCGACCACAAGTCCCAGTTCCGTGGTAAACAACGCTTTTGAGATACCACCAGATATCGAATTCCCTTGGGAGAACATAGCACTTGACTGCAAAGCATCAAAAGTCTCTATCATCCCAATAACGGTCCCAAGTAATCCAACAAGTGGTGCCAGTACCACAATGGTCTTTACCAATGTCGAATAGGTACCGGTTTGCATCATATAAGGAGACATAGCATCTATTACAAAATTTCTTGGTTTTTTACCTAGATTCTTTGCCACTTTAGCTGCTTCTACAGCATCTGCTGCTGCTTTATCAAGTATCCCTCTTATCTTCTGTTCTGCCCCTCTTTTTTCATGCTTCTCTACGAGTCTTCTTACACTTCCCTTGGTTCCACGTTTGAGTGTAAGGTATCTGTACCCCAGACCATACCATAGCGCCAGATTCAGTACAAAAAGTACCCACATCACAAGCCCACCGGTATTCATTAAGGAGACGAAATCTCCTATAAAACTAAACATCTCTATTTCCCGATGTTGTTTTTCTCAAAGACATTGATAACATGAAGCGCACTCTGCTCCATAGAGTCTTTGATCTTCTGAGCCCATCCGGAGAGAAGGTTACCAAGCAACAGTAGAGGGATCGCAACAACAAGACCCAGCATGGTTGTTACCAACGCTTCAGAAATACCACCTGAAAGCAGTTTAGGATCCCCTGTTCCATGTTCAGTAATGATGTCAAATGTTGAGATCATTCCTGTAACCGTTCCCAAAAGTCCAAGTAGTGGAGAAACTGCAGCGATCACCAGTACAAAAGAACCGAACTTATCGATCGATGAACTCTCATTAAGAATGTTCTCGGTAACAATATCTTCAATGTGCTCTCGGTCTCTTGTAATGTTTCTCAGTGTCGCTTTGAGTACTCTGGCAGTTGACCCTTTATACCCTTTGATCGCTTCTTGTGCATCGACCACAGAACCTGTATTAAGTTTTTCAACCACTGCTTTGGTCAACTGTTCCACCTTGGATCCGGACTTGGAGAGAAGGCTTATTCTTAGCAAGATCAAAAGAAACCCGAACAATCCAAGAGCCAAAATGATATACCCGATGACACCGCCTGCCTTGACTGTATCCATCACTGTTTTCTCTTTTTTGAATTCCACCTCTTTATCAAGGTTCTCATAAACAAAGATATTTAAGCGCTCAGTACTACTGCCTGAATAGAGTGCTTTGGCATCATCTGAAGCATCTGCCGAATTCCAGAGTTTATACTTTCCTTCACCCGCAGGTGCCAATGTCCCCGCAGCTTCTTTGGCAATACCATAGGCTGCGATATTCCCCACTTTTACGATGTCAGCATCTACCGGTTTACCGTTTGGAAGATAAAATTTACCTTTGCTGTTTCGAATAGAAGAGAGCTCCTTATAGCGTTTTTCAGATTCAGTAAAAGCCTGTGTCAATTTTTCTAAATTGCTCGTTTTATTTGAATCATCTATCTCTATACCATACTCTTTAAGCGCAGCTGTTGCCTGCATGGTCACGGTGGAAGTGATATCTCCATTCTCTGTGACTTCATTGGCTTTTTTTGTCAGCTTTTCATGTCTCTCCTCGGCCATGCTGAGTACATCTGAAACCTGTATCAAGCTCTCTTGCAGTGCATTCAATTTCTCTCCTGCAGCAGTAATATCCTCTTTTTGCGCTATCTCTTCTTTTATAAATCTGCTTTGAAGCTCAGTTTTTTGCGCTTTGAGGAACGTATACTCTTTCTTATACGCGTCACTGAGTTCACTGGCATTTACGCTTACCGCAAGTAAAGTTGCAGTGATGATAAAAATTAATTTCTTCATTATTTGGCTCCTGATACTAACAATGCATTTGGCAGGGTGAAGTACCCTGTTCTGATCTGCTTGAGCAAGGCATCAAAAAGATCATGGATCTCTTTTTTGCTCTCTGTGTCATCCACTGCCACAAACGTATACTTGTCAGCACGTTTTTTTGCATATCCCATCTGCTCATCCGGTGTGATGAAGAAAAGCATGATGCTACCTATCTTAGCAACCTTTGCAAGCTTCTCTTCTCCACCCACATTGATCTGCTGCTTAAAGACACCGATCTCTTTGGTTAATCTAAGCACATCATCATAAGAGCTCCATGTCAAAGAGAGTGCTTTCTCCTGAGTGATATTCCCACTCTTGAGATCTGTTTTGATCTTCTCTATATCGGCTACCCTCTCCTCCACTTTAAAAGGGATCCCAGTTTTAATGATCCCTTCAAGCTTGTCCAGTGCTGTATTTAACATCGGGGTCAAGTCATTTGCTGTATCACCTTTAGCAGCTATCGACTCTTCGAGTTTTTTCATCTCTGCATTTGCAAGCTTCAATGCTGTCTCTTTTCTATTGATCTGTGCTTCATTATCGGCAACTTGCATGGCATATGATTTCATTTGCGACTTATAGTTGTCTTTATTCTCATCTATTTGATTGTAAAGCCCTTCCACGTCCGCTCTAAGCTTCATGATTGACTTAACCATCTCTGCATTATCCGCTGCATAGATAGATGGACTTGATAGTGCTATAGCGGTTGATACAAAGATCAACTTTGTTATTTTGATCATATTCTTTCCTTGTCTTTTTTAAAAGGTGGTTTTTGTTTGTGAAATTTTGCCTAAAAGTGATAACACTTTGGAAACATCCTATGTAAGATTTTTGTAACCATTTCTTGCTCCAGAACAGGCAAGTGCCTGTTCATCGTCATTAATTCAATATGTTTCCCGTTCCATTTTCAAATTCAGCTTCAAGCTCAGCTGCAGAATCTCCCGTAAATTGAAGTGCTACTGGTGCAGTAATAGAGATATTTTCAAATGATACATTGCTGATATCTGCTACCCCTTTAGAGTGAATGGCTCCATCTGCTACAATTTGTCCGCCATTATGAATGATCGTACCGTTTTTAAAATGTCCGCCAATACCATCTTTCTTAAAATAGATTGCACCCTCTTTTGCCTGAGTTGCACCCGTGGTGATCGTAAATCCGTCAAATGTCGCTGCTGTTTGTCCTGACATTTCAATACCCGCATTCCCCGTTGTTGT
>JAUVCL010000179.1 GCA_030595845.1 Campylobacterota bacterium | reverse complement strand
ATGTATCCATTCAAAAGACGCATCAAGGAGTACTACAGTACCTAGTTTTTTAAGATTATTGACTTTATAAAAACCTCCGCCACAAGATATAAAAGTACCTTGAACACACGCTTCTATCCAGTCTGCTGTGGCTTGTTCCTGCTCTCTAAAATAAGCCTCACCCTTTTTTTTAAAGATCTTCTTCACTTCTTTATTTTCTTTGGATTCTATAAGGTCATCTGTGTCGATGATATAGGTACCATACTTTTTTGTAAATGCACGTGCCGTTGTACCTTTCCCCACACCCATAAAACCGATCAGTATAATATTATTTTTCAACATTCACACCATGTTATAACGGTCTATGATCTTCTTCACTCTTTTTCGTAAGTTTTTAAGGGCAGCAATCGCATCTGTTCCCTCTGCCATAAGTGAGTCAAATTCATCAAATTGGATCTTAGCTACCCAACCGATCTTCGTATGTCTTTTGATCCCAACAAAACGTACTTCACCGTAATGCTCTTTTGCCATCTTATAAATTCTATCGATTCTTTCATCTAAAGTTTTTGCTTCTTTGCTCATCACTATCCTTTAATACAAATATATTTTGGCATAATTATAACATAGCAAAAGGTTAAATGTATAACTAAAGGATTACGTGATGACAAGAATTAAAATTCAGTGCAGCGAAACACTAAATGTTGAGTCGTAAAAATATTCTGATTACGGGTGTAAGTTCAGGACTTGGTTTGGCATTGGCCCAAGAGTATTTATCACAGGGGGATGTTGTATATGCCATTGGAAGAACACTTCCTAAACATCTAGATAACAACCCCCACTTTTTCTTTTTTCCTTATGATCTCAGTGAAACATTTATAATCAGGGATACACTACATACATTTTTCGCCAACCATTCCTTTGATATCGTCATACTTAATGCCGGGGTACTAGGTCATATACAAACACTTAATGACACTGTACTGACAGATATCAAAGATGTTATGGAGATTAATGTCTGGGCAAACAAAGAACTCATAGACACACTTGCTGTGAGTGCACAATACGTTGGACAAGTCATCGGTATCAGTTCAGGGGCAGCAGTCAATGGTTCTAAAGGATGGGGAGCATACTCTCTTTCCAAATCAGGGCTCAACATGTTGTTGAACCTCTACTCCAAAGAACTGCCAGAGATTCACTTTACCGCACTTGCTCCGGGCATCATAGATACACCTATGGTCCAACATATTATGCACTCTGTCAATGAAGAAGAATTTCCTTCTGCAAAAAAACTCAAAGAAGGTGATATCCAAACACCACAATTTGCAGCAAAACGTCTCATACATCTTTTTCCAAGACTCCTTGAGTATGAAAGTGGCAGTTTTTTAGATGTTCGGACGATGTAATGCCCATTATGTTAATCGGCGAAACCTGTCCACACCGAACGTTTAAGTTTAAACCCATTTTAACCAACCTTAAACGGAATGCTTAAAGCCCTTGCTTACGGGGTTTGGGTGCTTTAAGGTTTGGGTTTTTTGAGTAGAAAACTTAAACAAAAGATTATTTTCTATACTTCCTGTAACTCTTTTCTAAGTAGTGCATTAATGAGCGTTTGGTATGGTACTTTTTTTTCACTTGCTTGTTTTTTAAAAAATAGGACTATATCATTATCTAGTCTTAATGAAACAGGTATCTTTTTGGGTTCATAAAATCTACCTCTAACACCATCAGAAAAATCATATTCATCTTTCATTTCGTAATTATCAAACTTTTCTCTCTCTTTAATGTTGCTCATAAAAAATCCTTTCTTTACTATTTGCTTTTCTTGCACTTATGATTCTAATTATCTCTTCAGCATTCTCATCGAAAAACATATTTGCCACAACTAAAATATTATATTTACTTGTCACTCCCAATGTTATCCATCTTTCTTCAAAATAGTCAAAACGATGATCCATCTTTGAAATATGCATAGGGTCTAAAAATACTTCTTTAGCTTCATCAAAACTCACTTGATGGTTTTCAACATTTAAGTCGTTCTTTTCATCACTCCATTCAAATTTCAAAACTGCACCTTATTTAATATATTAGAGGTTCCCTTTATTATAACATTATGTATTTACAATGTCAATACTTTGTTATAATTTACATAGTGCTACCAAACGTCAAATCCAGGTTTGACTGCATGGTAGTTTTATATTTTATTATTAAGACGTTTGTCAAGGCCAAACCTACGTAAAATAGCTTAACTTAATGGCGTTGAAGGGAACCTCTAATAATAAGTGATACTCACAACATCACTAGCTTTTGTCTAGGCTAGTACCATTCCCACGCAAGAGAGTTTAAGTATCTTCTGGTGTTTTGGAGGAAGAAATCGGATCAAGACATTCCGCTAATATTGGTCAGGTGTATCATAAGACCGACTAAAAATACAGACAGCAATGCCATCATCCAAAATACTGCTTCCAACATACGACCCTGACGAAATATCTTTCTGGTTCTATAGAGTACAACAGGAACAGCGATAAAGACAATTACAGTTGGTGCGAAGGCTGTCACTTCATTTAAAGTAAACTTTTCTACAGAGAGCTGTGTTGCCCTAAAAGAGGCATATACTATAGTGTACATAAGTGCCAACAGTATCATCTGTACTACCACAAAGATGATATAGACACCTTTTGCATTTTCTTTGTCACTATATTTTTGCATTTTTATTTCCCTTTATTTAAAACTAATGTTATCGCTGCAGATAATGTCTCTTTTTCAAGAGCCCGTATCTTTAGATCATACTCACTAAAACTCAAGCCTGTCTTAGAAAGACTTTGTTGTAAAACGACTGCTCCCCCATCAAGCTGGGAACTCACATAATGTATACTGATCCCTCCCTCTGTAAAGTCATCTTTATAACTCTTCTCTATCGCATTTAAACCTTTATGTCTGGGCAAAAGGGAAGGATGAAGATTGATCGCTTTTATCTGTTCTGTAAACACAGGGGTCAAGATACGCATAAACCCTGCGAGCACTGTCAATGTTGGTGCATATCCATGAAGTGTTTTAACGACCTCACTATCAAATGATTCTCTCTTGTCATATTGTTTTGAGTCTATGATCTCTAGAGGGATGTCATACTTTTGAGCAATAGCAATACCCTCCGCATGTGGGTTGTTTGTCAATGCCACAACCACTTCACACTCTTTACCATGTAAGGTCTTAACAATGTGGGCAAAGTTTGTGCCTTTACCAGAAAAGAGTACTGCTATTTTATCCATAAGGCGAATTGTATCAAAAATTTATATGTTTATGTGCCACCCTACGCATTTTCTAATCTAGCTACCTCATCAATAATATCGGTAGGTAACATAGAATAAGAAGCACCTTCATAATTATCTGCAGCCATTACCAATGCCAAAGAAGCATGTATCGCTGCATCAACAGCTGTATATCCCTGAGCAAGCAGCGAGACTATAAGTCCCGAAAGCACATCACCTGATCCACCTTTAGAGAGCTTTGAGCATCCCAAAGGATTGATGTAAAGTCGTTCTTCCTGCATGATGAGTGTGTTCGCACCTTTTAACAGGAGTGTAACATGTGGGTATTTGGCATTAAACATGCGGACTGTTTCAAAGCGTTTGGACTGTACTTCTGTCACGGTTAATTGATCTCCCGTAAGCAACTTCCACAGTATCACAAACTCTTTAGGATGTGGCGTAATAACTATCTCACGGTCTTTTTGTGACAACACAGACAAGAGTTCTTTACTCAAAAAAGCATCCGCATCAAGGACGATAGGAAGATGACTGCGAAGTACGTATTTTTCTAAGAACTCACTCTCAAAATGTCCTCCAAGCCCCATACCTATCGCAAGTGCTGTTGCATTGTCCGGAACGACTGTAGAGTGCATGAGATAAGGTGGTGGTGAGATTTTTTCATGTACAACAAGTGTCGTCAGTCCTGC